>NZ_PIGC01000010.1:0-187507 GCF_003050065.1 Vibrio sp. 10N.286.51.C3
CTATCGCCAAGCGGTAAGGCACTGGCTTTTGATGCCAGCATTCCCTGGTTCGAATCCAGGTAGCCCAGCCACTATTTAAAACTCTTTGTTTTTACTTAGCTTGTTTTAAAGTTAAATAGAAAACTAAGAGCACAACGTTACATCGAATCACCAATGTCGATATAACTATAAAGATTTGCTGCGGTCGTGGCGGAATTGGTAGACGCACCAGATTTAGGTTCTGGCGCCGAGAGGTGTGAGAGTTCAAGTCTCTCCGACCGCACCATTATTTAGATATCTTAAATGATATCATTGTTGGGCTATCGCCAAGCGGTAAGGCACTGGCTTTTGATGCCAGCATTCCCTGGTTCGAATCCAGGTAGCCCAGCCACTATTTAAACTCTTTGTTTTATTACTTAAGTAGTTAACTAAGAGCACAACGTTACATCGAATCACCAATGTCGATATAACTATAAAGCTTTGCTGCGGTCGTGGCGGAATTGGTAGACGCACCAGATTTAGGTTCTGGCGCCGAGAGGTGTGAGAGTTCAAGTCTCTCCGACCGCACCATCATTGAATGAAACCCAGCTTTTTAGCTGGGTTTTGTTTTATCTGGAATATGTAAATCTGATAACTCCGTCACCAAGTATTTCTCTCTATCTAATCACTTCATGACTTTTTTATAAGACAATGTCTGCTCCATTTTCTAATTGAGTATGACTTCCCTATGAAAAACCTCACTCTAACGATCGGTTGCTACACAGACACTCCCAGTAAAAGCCAAGGCGTATATCAGGCTCAATTAGACTTGGAAAGCGGAAAGCTATTACCTTTAGAGCTCGTTGCAGAGTGCACTAACCCGTCTTTTGTCGTAGCGACAAAACTTGGCATCTATACCGCGTCTGAAATTGATCAGCCAAAACAGCCGCAGCTGATTCATATTCCTAGCCCTAACTCAAAGACGGTTAAGAACTCCGGTACTATCGCTGGCGGTCACCCCTGTCACATCACGATAGATCCACACAATAAGTTTGCTATCACGTCGCAATACTCATCAGGCACATTCGATATTTTTAGCTTAAGTATCAATGGCAACATCGATAAGCGCCTCAAAACAATCAAGATGGTTGGTTCCGGGCCAAACAAAGAGAGACAAACTAGCCCGCACGCCCACCAATGTCTGTTCTTACAAAACTCGCCACAGTTTGTGACTGTCGATCTCGGCACCGATCGAATCAACTTCTATTGCTTCGATGAAGAACAGGAAGAGTTTCTAGACGGGCCTATGCAGTCTATTAAAGTGCCAGCTGGCAATGGACCTCGCCATTTAATCTTTAACAAAGCAGAAGACAGAGCCTATGTGATCTGCGAGCTCTCTGAATCAATACTTATGTTGGAAAAGGTTTTGGGTGTATGGAATATCGTAGAAGAAATTGATGCGCTTCCCAATATGGAGAAAGGAGAAGCTACGGCTGCGATAAAACTATCGCCGGATGAGCAATTCCTCTATGTATCTTGTCGACACCAATCAAGGATCAGTTGCTTCAGAATCGAGCCTACAACAAAAATGCCTATTTTTATTGATAGCTATAATACTGAAGGCAACTTCCCTCGCGATTTTCATATTACTGACTGCGGACGATGGGTTATCGCAGCAAACCAACACTCCAATAACATCACCTCATTCAAACGAAATAATGAGGATGGGTCTTTGGTTTATACAGGATACTCTTTAGAGATCGATGCACCGGTTTGCGTTACACAGCAGTTATAGCACTCAACACCAAACAAAAAAGGAGAGCATCTGCTCTCCTTCTCTATATAGATAATCTGAACTAATAAATTAAAGGCCTAAGGCGTATTTCAATACTTGGGTTTTAATCGGCCCAGAGTTCTCTGCTAATTTTAGCGCAGCATTACGTGCAAACTTGAGCGGACCAATGTCGTTGCTGAATGTCTTGTAGAAAAAATCCATGCCACTCTGCATCATTAGGTTGTCGCCTCTTCTCATCACTTCATAACGTCTTGCTACAAACTGATTCAATTCACCCTTTTCGTTGGTGACATCCAACAGTACTGATACATCTTTAAAGCCTAAGTTAACACCCTGCCCTGCCAATGGGTTGATCGTATGTGCAGAGTCCCCGACTAAAATACAGTTATTCTTCGAATATGATTGAGCATGACGTCGTGTCAGAGGAAAAGAACCCGAATTCAAGACTTTAATATCACCTAACTCTTTAGGAAAGTGAGAAAGTACTTCGTTACGTAGTTTTTCAGGGGTCATTGCTGACAGTTGCTTAATACGCAGTGGAGAATCATACCAAACTAATGACCCCTGCCCGATTTCTTGACCGTCAGAGGTTAGAGAACACAAAGGCAAAAATGAACGAGGACCACTTGGTAAAAATTGCTGCCAAGTAATATCTTGCTGAGGCTGCTCGGTTTCTACGTTGATAAGCATACAGTGCTGGCGGTAGTCCCAAGCAGTAATACCGATACCAGCTTGTTGACGAACGGCTGAATTGGCGCCATCCGCGCCAATCACCCATTTCGCGGATAGCTCAGCCCCAGATTGAAGCTTAACGATATTGATTTCACCAAACTCAATCTCATCGAGCTTTTCTGGACATAGCAATTCGAGGTTGTCGTGTTCAGCAAATTGAGACCATAAACCTAATTGAATGAGTCTGTTCTCAACGATATAGCCCAAACGAGGAAGGTCCAGTGATGCAGCATCAAACCGAGTACGACACTCTGGGTGTTCCCACGTCTCTAAACGCTTATATGAACACACTCGCATCGCTGCAATACTTCGCCATGCACCAAGATCTTCAAGCAACTCGACCGATGCTTGAGAAATCGCTGACACACGAATGTCCATCGTTTGTGACTCATCAAAAGCTTGTGGGGCAAAACCTTCGATTACCGCAACACTCAGACCTTGCTTTGCAAAACCGATAGCTGTTGCTGCGCCAACCATGCCGCCACCGACTACTACAATATCGTAACTGTTCATATTTTGTACTTATCAGTTTGATTCTTTGACTGTTTTTGATTGTACTTTTTCATAACTAACTTGTAACCAAAAACCTTATTCGAAAAAAGGGTTATCCCTTATGGCATATGGCGTTAACGATAATAAAAGCCACTACATAAGAGATTTGTTCAGACTACTAGTCAGTCGGTTTTGAAACCAGTACAATACGCCGCTTGCCGCTAGAGCCTGTCATAAAATTGAATACTGAATTATGACATATGGAGCTAGCGGATGAATAATGGGCGATTTGCTCCCTTAAATTAAACTAACGATCGAGCGAACATATAATGAGTAAGAAACTGCTAATTAAAACTTGGGGCTGTCAGATGAATGAATACGATTCATCAAAAATGGCCGACCTGCTTAACGCTGCAAATGGCTATGAGCTAACTGAAGTACCTGAGGAAGCAGACGTACTACTATTGAATACTTGTTCTATCCGCGAAAAAGCACAAGAAAAAGTATTCCACCAGCTTGGTCGTTGGAAAACGCTTAAAGATAAGAAAGAAGGTGTGGTGATCGGTGTGGGTGGCTGTGTAGCGACTCAAGAGGGTGATCACATTCGTCAACGTGCACCTTACGTAGACGTTATCTTTGGCCCACAAACACTGCACCGTCTGCCAGAGATGATTAAATCATCACTGTCTAACGAAAAGCCAGTAATGGACATCTCTTTCCCAGAGATCGAAAAGTTCGATAACCTGCCTGAGCCAAAAGCTGAAGGTGCGACGGCATTCGTTTCTATCATGGAAGGTTGTTCTAAATACTGTACTTACTGCGTTGTACCATACACACGTGGTGAAGAAGTTAGCCGTCCAATGGATGATGTACTGTTCGAAGTGGCTCAACTTGCAGAGCAAGGCGTACGTGAAGTTAACCTACTAGGTCAGAACGTAAACGCATACCGCGGTCCAACACACGAAGGCGATATCTGTTCATTCGCAGAACTGCTTCGTCTTGTTGCTTCTATCGATGGTATCGACCGTATTCGTTTCACAACTAGCCACCCGCTTGAGTTTGGTGACGACATCATTGAAGTTTACAAAGATACTCCTGAACTAGTGAGCTTCCTTCACCTGCCAGTACAAAGTGGTAGTGACCGTATTCTTACGATGATGAAGCGTCCACACACGGCTATCGAGTACAAGTCTATTATCCGCAAACTGCGTAAAGCTCGTCCTGATATTCAAATCAGTTCTGACTTTATCGTTGGTTTCCCTGGTGAGTCTAAACAAGACTTCCAAGATACAATGAAGTTAATTAAAGAAGTTGATTTCGATATGAGCTTCAGCTTTGTTTTCTCTCCTCGTCCGGGTACGCCAGCGGCAGATTACCCATGTGACGTACCAGCACAAGAGAAGAAAGATCGTCTATACGAACTGCAACAAACGGTAAACACACAAGCTATGCGCTTCTCTCGTCTAATGCTAGGCACAGAGCAACGTATCCTTGTTGAAGGTCCATCAAGAAAGAACCTAATGGAACTTCGCGGCCGTACAGAAAACAGCCGTGTTGTGAACTTCGAAGGTTCTGCAGACCTAATCGGCCAGTTCGTAGATGTGAAGATCACTGAGGTTTACACCAACTCACTACGTGGTGAGCTAGTTCGCACAGAAAAAGACATGGGTCTACGCGTTGTTATGACTCCAGCAGAAATGATGGAAAAAACAAAACGTGAAGACGAGCTAGGTGTAGCGACATTTACACCGTAGGCAATACAACTGTTTGAGCACAAAGCGCAAACACAAAGCTTGAAATTACCTAACTAAGTGACCATCTTAGAAATAGGGATATCACAATCAAAAGCCCGGTCTAAATCGGGCTTTTTGCTCTTTGTTTTATTTAAGAGCGAGTGGCACAAAATGAGAGGCTAATTTGAGCAATAAAATCGTTACCTTAGAGATAAATCTAGAGCCAGCCGACAACAAGCGCTTGGCTAGCTTATGCGGACCATTCGACGACAACATCAAACACCTTGAGCGTCGTCTTGGCGTTGAGATTAATTACCGAAGCAACTTCTTCACCATCGTTGGTAAGCCTCACACAGCAGCCGCTGCTTTAGACATCATCAAACACCTCTATGTTGAAACGGCTCCAGTTAAAGGCAACATAATCGATATCGAACCAGAGCAAGTGCATCTGGCGGTCACCGAATCTGGCATTTTGGAACAACACGTCGAGTCTGAAATCGACTACGGCAAAGAAGTGACCATTAAGACTAAAAAAGGCGTCATCAAACCTCGTACGCCAAACCAAGCACAGTACCTAATGAACATGGTCACCCATGACATCACCTTTGGTATTGGGCCAGCAGGTACAGGTAAAACCTATTTAGCCGTTGCAGCAGCAGTTGATGCACTTGAACGCCAAGAGGTTCGCCGGATCCTACTGACTCGCCCTGCTGTAGAAGCCGGTGAGAAGCTTGGGTTCCTACCGGGTGATTTAAGCCAGAAAGTCGACCCATATTTGCGCCCACTTTACGATGCACTGTTTGAGATGCTCGGTTTTGAACGTGTTGAAAAGCTAATTGAACGTAACGTGATTGAAGTCGCTCCACTGGCTTACATGCGTGGACGTACACTAAATGATGCATTTATCATTCTTGATGAGAGCCAAAACACCACGGTAGAACAGATGAAAATGTTCTTAACCCGTATCGGTTTTAATTCGCGTGCAGTTATCACAGGTGACATTACGCAAATCGATTTACCTCGTGGAGCGAAGTCTGGTCTTCGTCATGCAACTGAAGTGCTGAGTGAAGTGGATGACATCAGCTTTAATTTCTTCATGTCTGAAGATGTGGTTCGTCACCCTGTTGTTGCTCGTATCGTCAACGCCTACGAGAAATGGGAAGCGAAAGACCAGAAAGAGCGCAAAGAGTTTGAAAAGCGTAAACGTGAAGAGCGCGAAGCCAAACTTCTTGAGGCTCAGCAGGCAGTTACGACACAATTAGCAACACAAAATAGTTCTGTGATTACAGAACAAGGTGATAAATAGATGTCTATTGAACTAGACCTGCAAATAGCAGTCGAAAATGAGCAAGGTCTTCCAACTGAGCAAGATATTCAGCTTTGGTTGGACAAGACAATTCCTCAGTTTCAAGAGAACGCTGAGTTGACGGTTCGTATCGTTGATATGCAAGAAAGCCACCAGCTCAATCATGAATACCGTGGCAAAGACAAGCCAACTAACGTGCTGTCTTTTCCATTCGAGGCACCTCCAGGGATCGAGCTAGATCTGCTAGGCGACCTCATTATCTGCCGTCAAGTTGTCGAAAAAGAAGCAGAAGAGCAAAGTAAGCCTCTGCTAGCACACTGGGCTCATATGGTTGTACATGGCAGTCTGCATCTGCTAGGTTATGATCATATCGAAGATGATGAAGCTGAAGAGATGGAATCACTCGAGACAGAAATCATGCAAACTATGGGGTTTGAAGACCCGTATATTCTAGAAAAGTAAATTGATTCTAGTAAAGTAGGTTGCAGAGAAACAATAACTCATCGAACCTGTGATTTCCGCAGGAATCTGAGTTGTAACGTGTGCTATCACACTTCTGATAGCGTTATTTTTTGAGAAATCATGAACGAAGGTAACCCCCCCACTTCTGAGGGAAGTAAAAAATCTGAAGGTCCGAGTAGAAAGTCCTTCTTTGAACGCCTAGGCCAACTATTTCAAGGTGAAGTAAAAGATCGCCAAGAGCTCGTGGATGTAATCCGCGACTCAGAAATTAATGACCTAATTGACCACGACACGCGCGACATGCTCGAGGGTGTAATGGAAATTTCAGAGATGCGAGTACGCGATATCATGCTGCCTCGCTCTCAAATGGTTACAGTTGAACGCACCGATGATTTAGATACATTGATTGCGCTTATTACTGATGCTCAACACTCTCGCTACCCAGTGATCAGTGAAGATAAAGACCATGTTGAAGGCATTCTATTAGCGAAGGACCTACTTAAGTATTTGGGTTCAGAAAGTGCCCCATTTGATATCGAACAAGTGATTCGCCCTGTCGTAGTTGTTCCTGAAAGTAAGCGAGTTGATCGCCTGCTTAAGGAGTTCCAAGAAGAGCGTTACCACATGTCTATCGTTGTCGATGAGTTTGGCGGAGTTTCTGGCCTAGTAACCATTGAAGATATCCTCGAAGAAATCGTTGGTGAAATTGAAGACGAGTTCGACGATGAAGAAGAGTTAGATATTCGTAAGCTGAGTAAGCATACCTTTTCTGTAAAAGCTTTAACCACTATTGAAGAGTTCAACGATACGTTTAACACTGCCTTTAGTGATGATGAAGTAGATACAGTAGGCGGCATGGTTATGACAGCACTCGGTCACCTGCCGGTTCGTGGCGAAATTGTAGAAATTGAAAACTACCATTTCAAGATAACATCAGCAGATAACCGTCGTGTAATTCAGCTACAGGTAACCATTCCTGACGAACAGCCTCTTCCGACTATCGAAGAATAACAACTTCTCTCTAAAGAGATGACAGAAATTAGATGACTAAGACCTTTATTCATCGCCTATTACGGCCGCTTGCGGCCGTTTTTGTTGGCGCTATAACCACCCTTTCATTCGCTCCATACTCCATATGGCCTCTTGCTATTCTCAGCCCAGCTTTGTTGCTGTTACTGATCCACAACCGCTCTCCTAAAAGCGCGCTTTGGATTGGCTACGCATGGGGTTTAGGCCAATTCACGACAGGTATCAGCTGGGTATACGTCAGCATTGATGGTTTTGGTGGCATGCCACTGGCGGCTAATCTATTTTTGATGGCATTGCTCGTTGGCTACCTAGCTGTTTATTCAGGTCTGTTTACCTGGAGTTTGAACAAGTTCTTCCCTGTTAATAATCTAAGCCGCTTTTTCCTCGCTGCTCCAGCATTGTGGTTAGTCAGTGATTGGCTACGTGGATGGGTAATGACGGGCTTCCCTTGGCTTTGGTTGGGCTACAGCCAAATCGATTCGCCATTAAGTTCGTTTGCACCGATTGGCGGCGTAGAGCTAGTAACTCTAGCGATCATTGTTTCAGCCTCTGCATTCGCTTATGCGATTGTTAACAGGGCTTGGAGTATCGCTATCATTCCCGCCGTCGTATTTAGCGCAGGTTTTGGTATTCGAAATATCGATTGGGTCACGCCGAACCCGGAAAAAACTACGTCAGTCGTTTTAATACAAGGCAACGTCGATCAAGACAGTAAATGGCTACCAAGTCATCGCTGGCCGACCATGATGAAATACACCGACCTCAGCAGAGAAAACTGGGATGCGGATATCATCATCTGGCCTGAAGCCGCTATTCCTGCTTTTGAAGTCGAGATACCCTCTTTTCTGCGCAACTTAGACAGCGCTGCTAAGATGAATAACAGCTCAATCATCACAGGTGTACTGAATCAGTCTGAAGACAAGAAGTACTACAACAGCGTTCTCTCACTTGGTGTAAACCCATACGGTGAATACAGCTACGATCCAGACGAGCGCTATCATAAACATCACCTACTGCCATTTGGTGAGTTTGTACCGTTTGAGGACATATTGCGCCCATTGGCACCATTCTTTAACTTGCCAATGTCTTCGTTCAGTCGTGGTGATTTCATCCAACCAAACATCGTGGCCAACGGTCGTCATCTTGCGCCTGCGTTGTGTTACGAGATCATCTTTAATGATCAAGTTAGACAGAATGTGACTGATGAGACTGACTTTATCCTCACGCTCTCCAACGATGCGTGGTTTGGTCGTTCGATTGGGCCATTGCAACATATGGAAATCGCACAAATGCGGGCTCTGGAGCTTGGTAAGCCGCTTATTCGCTCTACCAACAATGGTGTGACGGCGGTGACAGATTACAAAGGCAACATCATCAAACAAGTGCCTCAGTTTGAAACGGCCGTATTAAAAGCTGAACTCATTTCAACGGATGGTCAAACGCCTTATCACACAATAGGTACTTGGCCACTGTATATATGGGCGATGCTCAGCTTGGTGATTGGTTGGCTAATAAGAAAGCCAAAAAGCTAGATTCGAGATTCGAGATTCGACGAAAGGTGATTGGAGGGTTGACTGACTGGGTCAACCCTTTTTATTGCTGTGGTTTTACGTTGATACTGTATTATGGTTCAGGAGCTTACGGCTTAAGGGCTTTACGACTAAACCCTTTAGAACCACATTTAATGCATGGAATGATATTGGTTGGGTGGTTATATTCAGTTTGGTGACCACACTCGTCACATACCAAGGTTCCTAAGCCTATGACTTCACCCGCTTGATACAGCCCCTGATGTTCTAAATCTTGGAACAGTTCAACCCACTCCACCTTAGTGCGGTCAGTGATATCCAACAGTCCTTGCCAAATAGAGTCTGCAATCATCAAATAGAATGGACCACTTTTACTCTCTTCATAGCTTTCAGAAAACTCTTTTAAGTCCGACTTCACGTAGGCAGAAATCAGCGATAGTTCATCTTTGGTCATGTCGTTGGCTGCTTTCGCATACTTGCCTGACGTTTCGATTTTGTTGTTGAGCTCTTCAGGACTATGCTTCAGCGTTTCAATCACCTCTTCGACTACTTCTTCATAGAGCGCTTTTTTCTTCGGCATAACAACCTCCTTAAGATAACCAACCTTTTAGTGAGCAAACGGGTGCGCTGCAATGCACTCCCGCTCACAAACAAATGCAATTCATACTCTTAAGTATAGTTGCCCTGCGAAATTCAGTGAAAATTACACAATCTACTAGGTAGCAACTGCAAGTATGAAGGGTATAACTATTGTTGTACTCAGCTCCTTTAGGTATTCTATGACGATCTGTAAGATTCTGTTCTAACCGAACTCACAAATTCCAAGATAACCGGATACCATCGATGCAAGAACAATATAACCCGCAAGAGATTGAACAAAAGGTTCAACAACACTGGGATAACAGCGAAACTTTCGTTGTAAGTGAAGACCCAAACAAAGAAAAATTCTACTGTCTTTCTATGTTCCCTTACCCAAGTGGCCGACTGCACATGGGTCACGTGCGTAACTACACCATCGGTGATGTGGTATCTCGTTTCCAACGTCTACAAGGCAAAAACGTAATGCAGCCAATTGGTTGGGATGCATTCGGCCTACCTGCAGAAAACGCAGCTGTTAAAAACAACACAGCGCCTGCACCATGGACTTACGAAAACATTGAGTACATGAAAAACCAGCTTAAACTTCTAGGCTTTGGTTACGACTGGAACCGTGAATTCGCAACATGTACTCCAGAGTACTACCGTTGGGAACAAGAGTTCTTCACTAAGCTTTACGAAAAAGGCCTGGTTTACAAGAAGACATCTTCTGTTAACTGGTGTCCAAACGACCAAACAGTACTAGCAAACGAGCAAGTAGAAGACGGTTGCTGCTGGCGTTGTGATACTCCAGTAGAGCAAAAGAAAATTCCACAGTGGTTCATTAAAATCACGGAGTACGCTCAAGAGCTACTAGACGATCTCGACAACCTTGAAGGTTGGCCTGAAATGGTTAAGACCATGCAGCGCAACTGGATCGGCCGCTCTGAAGGTGTTGAGCTGTCTTTCGCTGTCAACGGCGAAGAAGCGCCACTGGAAGTTTACACAACTCGTCCAGACACACTGATGGGTGTTTCTTACGTGGGTATCGCTGCAGGTCACCCTCTTGCAGAGAAAGCATCGAAGAACAACCCAGAGCTTGCTGCATTCGTTGAAGAGTGTCGTAACACTAAAGTTGCTGAAGCTGAACTAGCAACGATGGAAAAGAAAGGTATGGATACTGGCCTAACGGCTATCCATCCTCTTAACGGTCGTGTTGTTCCTGTTTACGTAGCAAACTTCGTTCTTATGGATTACGGCACAGGTGCGGTAATGGCGGTTCCTGCTCACGATCAACGTGACTACGAATTCGCAACTAAGTACGGCATCGACATTATCCCAGTAATCAAACCTGAAGACGGTTCTGAGCTAGATGTGTCTGAAGCGGCTTACACCGAGAAAGGCGTATTGTTCGATTCTGGTGAGTTCGATGGTCTTGCGTTCCAAGAAGCATTCGATGCAATTGCTGCGAAGCTTGAAGCTGAAGGTAAAGGTAAAAAGACAGTAAACTTCCGTCTACGTGACTGGGGTGTATCTCGTCAGCGTTACTGGGGTGCTCCAATCCCAATGGTAACCACTGAAGACGGTGAAGTTCACCCTGTCCCAGCAGACCAATTACCAGTAATTCTTCCTGAAGATGTGGTAATGGATGGCGTAACTAGCCCAATCAAGGCAGACAAATCTTGGGCTGAGACAACGTTCAACGGCGAACCAGCTCTACGTGAGACTGACACGTTCGATACGTTTATGGAGTCTTCTTGGTACTACGCACGTTACTGTTCACCACAAGCAGACGACATTCTAGATCCAGAGAAAGCAAACTACTGGCTACCAGTTGACCAATACGTTGGTGGTATCGAGCACGCTTGTATGCACCTGCTTTACTCTCGTTTCTTCCACAAGCTTCTACGTGATGCTGGTTACGTGACGTCTGACGAACCGTTCAAGCAACTACTATGTCAAGGCATGGTTCTGGCTGACGCTTTCTATCACGAAAACGAAAAAGGCACCAAAGAGTGGATTGCACCGACTGACGTAACGGTTGAACGTGACGGTAAAGGTCGCATCGAAAAAGCAGTCGACGATCAAGGCCGCGAAGTTGAGCACTCAGGCATGATCAAAATGTCTAAGTCTAAGAACAACGGTATCGACCCACAAGAGATGGTAGACAAGTACGGCGCTGATACAGTACGTCTATTCATGATGTTTGCATCACCTGCAGACATGACGCTTGAGTGGCAAGAGTCTGGCGTTGAAGGAGCTAACCGCTTCCTTAAACGTGTTTGGAAATTGGTTCACGCTCATTCTTCTAAAGGTGCAGCTGAATCTGTTGACGCTTCTGCGCTATCTGGCGACCAAAAAGCACTTCGTCGTGATATCCACAAGACTATCGCGAAAGTAACGGACGATATTGGCCGCCGCCAAACGTTCAACACAGCTATCGCTGCAATCATGGAACTAATGAACAAGCTAGCGAAAGCACCTCAAGAGTCTGTACAAGATCGTGCAATTCTTGATGAAGCGCTAAAAGCAGTAGTTCGTATGCTTTACCCTATGACTCCACACATCTCTTACGAAATGTGGATTGCACTTGGTGAATCAAACGTAGACTCAGCAACATGGCCAACTTTCGATGAGAAAGCGCTAGTTGAAGACGAGAAGACTATCGTTGTCATGATCAACGGTAAGCTACGTGCGAAGCTAACGGTTGCTGCTGACGCGACAGAAGAGCAAGTTCGTGAACTTGGTCTAAACGATGAGAACGCTAAGAAGTTCCTAGATGGCCTAACGATTCGTAAGGTTATCTTCGTTCCTGGTAAGCTTCTAAACATCGTTGCTAACTAATTTCGTTAGTACAGTGCAATTGCTAAAGAATTAACGAACTTAATTCATCAAAAGCAGTCTGTAGACAGGGTAGCTAATTGCCCTGTCTACTTATTTAAGCGCTTTAGATTTGAGCCTAACAACTCAATCTAGCTAAAGCCTTTAAATAAGTATTCTACCTTCATGAGAGCCATCAAATAATGCGCCTGATTTCACTATCTTCATTGAAAGTTACTATTGTTGTTTTAACCGTCAGCCTGTTAAGTGCGTGTGGTTTCCACCTGCGTGGTGATTACTCCGTACCAGAAGAACTCAACAAGATCTCCGTAACCAGTTATGACCAATACAGTACGTTTACACGTATGATGAAAGGTCAGCTACGCATGAATGATGTAGAAATCGTGCCACCTGCTGAAAATACCCCTAACCTACACATTATTAGTGAGAGCGTTGGTGAGCGTACCCTTTCTCTATACCAAAACACTCGTGCTGCTGAAATTGAACTTACGTTTTATGCTTCGTATCGCGTAACTATCCCAGACCTTGGCTCAAAGACATTCTCAACCAGTGTAACCCGTAGTTATCTAGACAACCCACTGACTGCACTTGCGAAGTCGGTTGAACGAGACATGATTGAAGATGAGATGCGCAAGTTGGCAACAAGCCAAATCCTACGTCAAATGGCTCGACTAAAAGCGAACATCGCAGCTGATAGCATGGATTTAGAAGCGTTAGAACACGTTCAAGTGAAAGAGCTCGAAAAGCAATACAACATCAAGAATGTTGAAATTGACGACGTTGAGATCGTACCGGCTTCAGAAGAGCAACCAACACTTAGCGAACCGGCTGAGTAATAGGTTTATTTGATGCGTATTTTTGCTGACCGCTTATCAGAGCAACTTGCTAAACAGCTAAGCAGTGTTTACCTCATTTTTGGTAACGAGCCTCTGCTATTACAAGAAAGCCGAGAAGCAATTCAAAAAGCTGCAAAACAACAAGGTTTTGAAGAACGTCACCGCTTTGCTATTGATAGCAGCCTCGACTGGAATCAAGTCTACGACTGCACTCAAGCACTGAGCCTGTTCTCTAGCCGTCAAGTCATCGAACTTGAATTACCAGAGTCAGGCGTCAATGCCGCGATAGCAAAAGAGCTACTCGCGATCTCCGAGCATATCCACAGTGATATCCTATTGATCTTGGTCGGCACTAAGCTAACCAAAGCTCAAGAGAGCGCGAAGTGGTTTAAGGCGCTCTCGAATCAAGGTCACTGGGTCAGTTGCTTGACTCCAGATGTCAGTCGACTTCCTCAGTTTGTCCAAGCTCGCTGCCGTCAAATCGGTTTGACGCCAGATCCTGAAGCGATTCAAATGCTGGCACAATGGCATGAGGGTAACCTATTTGCACTAACCCAAAGCCTAGAAAAACTGGCTCTCCAATACCCAGATGGAAAGCTCACACTAGTACGCTTAGAAGAATCGCTGAGTCGCCATAACCATTTTACTCCATTCCATTGGAGTGATGCGTTATTAGCAGGCAAAGGAAACCGAGCACAACGGATCCTGCGTCAGCTAGAAGCCGAGGGTATAGAGCCAGTCATTTTACTGCGTAGTATCCAACGTGAACTTGCCCTGTTGTTGCAAATGCAGCAACAAATGAAACAGATGCCGATTGGTCAAGTCTTCGACAAACACCGCATCTGGCAATCTAAAAAGCCTCTTTATAACGCCGCGCTAACAAGAGTTTCGATTTCTCAATTACACTCTTTGTTCGCGTTGCTCACCCAAGCTGAATTGATGACAAAGACTCAATATGAGCAGTCGCCTTGGCCACTAATTCATCAGTTAAGCGTAGAGTTTTGTATCCCTTCAGCTTCAATACCATTTCACGCATAAAAGCGTGGTATATTCTAGGGTCAACAGCCCCTAAAAAGCTAAATTCAGATTAAAGGAACACCCCGTGTTACGTGAAGAACTAAAAGATTTTCTTGCAGACAAAGCCGACGACATGAAAGCAGAATCGATTGTGACTATCGATGTAGAAGGCAAATCAAGTGTGACTGATTACATGATTGTTTGTACTGGCACCTCTAAGCGCCATGTTGCTTCTATTGCACAGCATGTTGCTGATGAAGTACGTAAAGCAGGCATGCAACCACTAGGCATGGATGGCCAGCAAGAAGGTGAATGGGTTGTTCTAGATATGGGCACAAGCATGCTCCACGTTATGCAAGAAGAGCATCGTGAACTGTACCAACTAGAAAAACTTTGGGGCTAAGCTTTGAAGATCCAGTTAATCGCAGTTGGTACAAAAATGCCAAAGTGGGTTGAAGAAGGCTTTAAAGAATATAAACGCCGCTTCCCTCATGATATGCCATTAGAACTCATTGAAATCACTGCGGGTAAACGCGGTAAAAATGCGGATATTGCACGTATTCTTCAAAAAGAAGGCGAAGCAATGTTGGCAGCGGTTCCGAAAGGTAACCGCATTGTCACGCTTGATATCCCAGGTAAAAAATGGGATACCCCTCAGCTGGCAGAGCAATTGGAAAGTTGGAAATTGGATGGACGCGACGTTTCTATCCTTATTGGCGGGCCTGAAGGACTAGCACCTGCATGTAAAGCGGCAGCAGATCAAAGTTGGTCTCTATCGGCACTTACTCTCCCTCACCCATTAGTACGCGTTATCATGGCTGAAAGCTTGTATCGAGCTTGGAGCATCACTGCTAACCACCCTTATCATCGAGAATAAGCGTTAATGTTACGTAAACGTAGCCAAATCCGTGACTACAAAGCAGAAGCACGACTATTTACTAGCCGTGCTTTTGTTGCGTTTGCAGGGATCATAGTGATGATGTCGATGTTGGTTATGAATCTTTACAACATTCAAATCAACCAATATCAGGACTATAAAACCCGCTCTAACGACAACCGTATCAAGGTCGTTCCAATCGCACCCAACCGAGGTTTGATTTACGATCGCAACGGTGTACTTCTTGCTGAAAACCGCCCTGTTTTCAATCTAGAAATCACACCAGAAAAAATAAAAGATATGGATGACACGCTCGCCCGCCTACAAGCGTTAATCGAGGTCCCACCAGAACGTGTCGAGCGTTTTAATCGTGATCGTCGTAATTCACGACGCTTCAAGTCAGTACCGATTCTGAACCAACTTACAGAAGAACAGGTTGCGGTCTTTTCTGTAAACCAACATAAGTTCCCTGGTGTTGAGGTCACTGGCACGTTAAAACGTTTTTACCCTTATGGTGATGTGCTGACTCACGTTATTGGTTATGTATCGCGCATCAATGACCGTGATATGCAGCGCCTAGCACGAGAAGAGAAAGACGCCAATTACCAAGCGACTCGCGACATCGGTAAACTTGGCATTGAACGCTACTACGAAGACATGTTGCACGGTACCGCTGGCTATCAAGAAGTCGAAGTAAACAGCCGTGGACGAGTGATCCGTACCCTTAAGTTTGTACCTTCGGTTCCGGGTAAAGATATCGTGCTCAACTTGGACATCAAGCTACAACTATACGTACATAAGTTACTTGATGGCCGCCGTGGTTCAGCTATCGTTCTCGACCCGAAAGACAATGGCGTGTTAGCTATGGTATCTAGCCCAAGCTACGACCCAAATGCATTTGTACATGGTATATCCTCTAAAGGTTACAACGCACTGCTTCAAGACAAAGACCGACCTTTAGTTAACCGTGCAACGCTAGGTATTTATCCACCAGCATCGACGATCAAGCCATTCATTGCTGTTGCGGCTTTGCAAGAAGGTGTCATTACACCGAATACCACACGTAACGACCCTGGCTACTGGAAGATCCCGAACTCTAAAACCAGACCATTCCGTGACTGGTTGCGTTGGGGGCACGGTGTCGTTGATATAGAGAAAGCGATTGAAGAGTCAGTGGATACTTTCTTTTACCAAATTGCTTATGATCTCGGAATTGACCGCATATCCAAATGGATGATGATGTTCGGCTTTGGTGACTACACTGGCATCGATATTTATGAAGAAAGCAAAGCCAATATGCCAACTCGTGATTGGAAAATGGCAAGACACCGTGTGCCTTGGTACCAAGGTGACACCATCCCTGTTGGCATTGGACAAGGCTACTGGACAGCAACACCAATGCAGATTGCAAAAGCCACATCAGTTTTGGTGAATGAAGGTGAAGTAACAGCCCCTCATCTACTTCGTTCAACCATTGATAACGGCCGCCCATTCGATGAACAAATTATGTCGGATATTGAAACTTACCCACCGCTAACCGGAGTTAAGAAGAAGTATTGGGACATCGCTCAGGAAGGTATGAGGCTGGCTAACCACGGTAAGAAAGGCACCGCAAGACGTTCATTCCAGAAGATGTCTTACCAAACTGCTGGTAAATCGGGTACCGCGCAGGTATTCGGCTTAAAAGAAGATGAAGAGTACAACGCGGATGAAATCGCAGAGCACTTACGCGATCACGCCCTCTTTACGGGTTACGCGCCTTTTGAAGATCCTGAAGCAGTCGTGACTATCGTTCTAGAGAACGCAGGTGGCGGTTCGTCTAACGGCGGACCAGTAGTAAGAAGAATTTTAGACCATATTATCCTTGCAGAAGATTATCAAAGTGAGCCAATTAAATAATGAAACTTGATCCTTCAACTGGACGAAATAGAGCCCTATTCGAAAGGCTGCATATCGACCTGCCGCTTTTGCTCGGCATTCTGGTTTTAATGGGCTTTGCCCTACTGATCATGTACAGCGCAAGCGGACAAAGTCTTGCTATGATGGATCGCCAAGCAATGCGTATGGCTCTATCTTTAGGTGTGATGATCTTCCTAGCGCAAATCTCACCTCGCACTTATGAGACCTTGGCACCACTGCTGTTTGCTGGTGGTGTCATCTTACTATTAGGCGTGTTGTTCTTTGGTGAAGCCTCGAAAGGTGCCCAGCGTTGGTTAAACTTCGGCTTTGTTCGATTCCAGCCCTCAGAGCTATTAAAGCTTGCAGTGCCTTTGATGCTGGCACGATTTATCGGTAAGCGTTCACTTCCACCTACCTTCCAAACATTAGCGATCTCGCTAGTGATGGTATTTGTACCGACGATTCTAATCGCAAAGCAACCCGACTTAGGTACATCTATCCTTATCGCCGCATCCGGTATCTTCGTGATATTCCTGGCAGGTATCAGTTGGAAAATCATTGCTAGTGCGGCAATCGCGTTGGGGGCGTTTATCCCAATCTTATGGTTCTTCTTGATGCGTGAATATCAAAAAGTACGTGTAAGAACCCTTTTTGACCCTGAATCAGATCCATTAGGTGCGGGTTACCACATCATTCAAAGTAAGATTGCGATAGGTTCTGGTGGTATATCAGGAAAAGGTTGGCTGCAAGGCACTCAATCTCAACTAGAGTTCATCCCAGAGCGCCACACCGACTTCATTTTTGCGGTAATTGCCGAAGAGTGGGGCATGATTGGTATCTTGTTCTTGCTTGCTATCTATTTGTTTATTATTGGACGTGGCTTAGTGCTTGCTAGCCAAGCTCAAACCGCATTCGGCCGAATGATGGGCGGCAGTATTGTACTGAGCTTCTTCGTCTACATTTTTGTAAACATTGGCATGGTAAGTGG
The DNA here is from genome assembly GCF_003050065.1 of Vibrio sp. 10N.286.51.C3. Taxonomy (NCBI): domain Bacteria; kingdom Pseudomonadati; phylum Pseudomonadota; class Gammaproteobacteria; order Vibrionales; family Vibrionaceae; genus Vibrio; species Vibrio sp. 10N.286.51.C3. Next base: position 18,071 of record NZ_PIGC01000010.1, read on the forward strand.
CATTCTACCTGTGGTTGGTGTTCCTCTTCCTCTAGTCAGTTATGGCGGTACTTCAATGGTTACCCTTATGGCTGGTTTTGGTATTTTAATGTCAATCCATACACACAGAAAAGCATTCTCAAAGGCGACCTAATCGATGTCTATTACAACGTTCTCAAAAAAAGCATCCCTGGTTGATGAGCTGCCATTCAAAAAAATAGCCTCTATCTTAGGGCTAGCGATTTTAATCAATGGCTGTTCTTCACAGAAGCCAACAGGTCGCTACGATATTGATTCAGATATTGCGCCAGACGCACCGATCTCGGTAGAGCATTTAGAAGATGCTCACCCTCAGTATGAACCTTATAGTTTAGGTGGTAACACGGATTACACTCTGCGTGGCGAAGACTATAAGATCGTCAAGGAGACGGAAGGATTTACCGAGAAAGGAAAAGCCTCTTGGTACGGTAAGAAATTTCATGGTCATTTAACGTCTAATGGCGAAATCTACGACATGTATTCGATGTCTGCAGCACACAAAACATTGCCTATTCCAAGCTACGTAAAAGTGACCAATACCGATAATGACAAAACAACGATTGTACGCATCAATGATCGTGGTCCATTCCATGAAGGCCGAATCATTGACCTTAGTTATGCGGCCGCTTACAAGCTCGATGTATTAAGAACCGGCACTGCAAATGTTGAGATAGAAGTCATTACTGTAGCTATGCCAACCGACGCTAAGAAAAAGGCCGCTTTGCCACAATTTATTATTCAAGTTGCCACATCTCCACATGAAGATAGAACAGAGAAGTTAGCTAAAGATCTAGCCGAAAAACTAGAAGTAGCAACGTTCTTGCAGTCAAATGATGACAACTACCGTCTGATGATTGGGCCATTTCATGACTATGCTCTGACTCAAGAAAAATTAGAACAAGTTAAGCTAATGGGTTACCCGTCAGCTTATATAAAAAAACACACCCTAACTCGCTAATTAATCTAACAGTTACTTCTGGTAATCAGCGCTCTGGTGTGACAGAGTGATTCTGTTAATATATGAATAGTTCACCAAATAATTGCATTCAAAATGATTAAATCTAATAAACTTGTTAAATCAATTTTTGCTACTTCTGTTGCTCTTTCTGCAACGATAGCTACATCGTCATTCGCCGCTCCTATTGTTGTTCCTGATGCACCTCAAATCGCCGCTAAAGGTTTTGTTCTGATGGATTACCATTCAGGCAAAGTACTAGCAGAGAAAGAGATGAATACTCAACTTTCTCCAGCAAGTTTAACCAAGATGATGACGAGCTACGTAATTGGCCAAGAGCTAGAGCGTGGCAACATCAACTTAAACGACGATGTTGTAATCAGTGAAAATGCTTGGGCTAAAAACTTCCCAGATTCATCTAAGATGTTCGTTGAAGTAGGTACAACGGTTAAAGTTGAAGAACTGAACCGCGGTATCATTGTTCAGTCAGGTAACGATGCTTGTGTTGCCATGGCTGAACACATCGCCGGCTCTGAAGATGCATTCGTTGACCTAATGAACGCATGGGCAAGCTCTATCGGTATGAAAGACACGCACTTTGCTAACGTGCACGGTCTAGACAACCCGAACCTATACTCAACGCCTTACGATATGGCGCTACTTGGTCAGGCGTTGATTCGTGACGTTCCTGATGAGTACCGTATCTACTCGCAGAAAAAATTCACTTACAACGGCATCACCCAATACAACCGTAACGGTCTGTTATGGGATAAGAGCATGAACGTTGATGGCATCAAAACGGGCCACACAAGCAATGCAGGTTACAGCCTAGTAAGCTCAGCGACCGAAGGCAAAATGCGCCTAGTTGCTGTAGTTATGGGCACCAAGAATGCTAATGCTCGTAAAACAGAAAGCAAAAAACTGCTTAGCTACGGCTTCCGTTTCTTCGAAACAGTGGCGCCACATACAGCGGGTGAAACCTTCGTAGAAGAGAAAATCTGGATGGGTAGCAAGGACACAGTTGCGCTAGGTGTCGATGAAGATACTTTCGTAACTCTACCTCGTGGCCAAGCTAAGAACCTAAAAGCAAGCTTCGTACTTGAGAAAGAGCTAGAAGCGCCAATCAGCAAAGGCGATGTAGTTGGTAAACTATTCTACCAAGTCGACGGTGAAGACGTTGCTGAATACCCACTACTAGCACTTGAAGATGTAGACCAAGGCAGCCTATTCAGCCGCCTATGGGACTACCTAGTTCTTCTGTTCAAGGGTTTATTCTAAACCAGCCAAAGGTTTGTTCTAAGTAAAACCTAAGCTTGTTGTATAGCTAACCTAATGAGTAAGTTCATGATTTACTCATTAGTGAGCCAAAAGCCGCCATGTGCGGCTTTTGTTGATCTTGAGTTCAGTGATATTTACACGTAATATTCCGCCTTATTACTCGTGTCTGTTGACCGAACACGCTTTTTATCGACATTTCGCCAATTTGCGAGAGTCTAGCCTTTTGGAGCTAATCATGAACATCAATTCTGATGCAAAACTAAAAGATCTCTTAGAGTTCCCTTGTTCATTTACTTACAAAGTAATGGGCCACGCTAAGCCAGAACTAACAGAGCTAGTGCTAGAAGTGATCCAGCGTCATGCTCCTGGTGACTACAGCCCAACACTAAAACCGAGTGCGAAAGGTAACTACCACTCTGTTTCTATCAATATTACTGCGACTTCAATCGAGCAAGTAGAAACTCTTTATAAAGAACTGGGCGAGATCGAAATCGTTCGTATGGTTCTGTAATCTCCGATTACACATCAAAAACAGCGGCTTATTGCCGCTGTTTTTGTTTAAAGCCCCCTAACGAGTTCAAATTCATTCAACTTAATTTTCAATAAATACAAAGAAAGTTGAAAAACCTTGCAGTCCGTCTGTAGTTAGAATCATGTTTCGCGTTTATAATGCGTTCACTTTATTAATCCTTGAGGGAGTGCAGCTTTGCAAAATAAGCTAATCGTAAAAAAATTAGGCCGTCAGGATTACGAACCTGTATGGAAAGCCATGCATAAGTTCACAGACGAACGCACGGAAGAAGACGTAGACCAAGTTTGGTTGGTTGAACACAACCCTGTCTTCACTCAAGGACAAGCAGGCAAAGCTGAGCATGTATTAAATGCCGGTGATATCCCTGTGATACAAAGCGATCGCGGTGGCCAAGTGACTTACCACGGCCCAGGCCAATTAGTTGCTTACTTTCTGATTAACATCCGCCGCAAGAAATTCGGAGTACGTGATTTGGTTACTCATATCGAGAACCTCGTAATCAATACTCTGAAAGCTTACAATATAGATTCAGCTGCCCGACCTGACGCTCCTGGTGTTTATGTCGATGGCAAAAAAATCTGTTCACTCGGATTACGTATTCGACGTGGCTGCTCGTTCCACGGGCTAGCACTTAACGTCGATATGGACCTGTCTCCATTCCTACGTATTAACCCATGCGGTTACCAAGGTATGGAAATGGCGCAGGTAAGCCAACTTGGCGGACCAAGTGAACTGGAAAACGTTGAGCAACAGTTAATACAAGAGCTCGTAGAGCTACTCGGCTATGACCAAGTAGACATTCAAGCCACCAGTAACATTACAGCAGAAGCATAAAATCATGAGCAAACCAATCCAAATGGAAAAAGGCGTTAAATATCGTGACGCTGACAAAATGGCATTAATTCCCGTAAAGAATATGCCTGCTGAACAGAAAGAAGTTCTACGTAAGCCTGAATGGATGAAGATTAAACTTCCTTCAGACAGCCATCGTATTCAAGAAATCAAATCAGCAATGCGCAAAAACAACCTGCACTCAGTTTGTGAAGAAGCGTCTTGCCCTAACCTAGCCGAGTGTTTCAACCACGGTACGGCAACGTTTATGATTCTTGGCGCTATCTGTACTCGTCGCTGCCCGTTCTGTGATGTTGCCCATGGTCGTCCTGTTGCTCCTGAAGCAGAAGAGCCGAAGAAACTGGCTAAGACGATTAAAGACATGAAACTGAAGTACGTAGTAATCACTTCAGTTGACCGTGATGACTTGCGTGACGGCGGTGCTCAGCACTTTGCTGACTGTAACCGTGAGATTCGCGAGCTAAACCCAAATATTCGTATCGAAACACTGGTTCCAGACTTCCGCGGTCGTATGGATGTTGCGCTTGATCTAATGAAAGACAACCCGCCAGATGTTTTCAACCACAACCTAGAGACAGCACCACGTCTATACCGTAAAGCGCGTCCAGGTGCGAACTACAAGTGGTCTCTTGATCTACTGAAGAAATTCAAAGAACAGCACCCTGATATCCCAACAAAATCAGGTGTGATGATGGGTCTTGGTGAGACGAAAGAAGAGATCGTTCAAGTACTGAAAGACCTTCGCGAACATGGTGTGACTATGCTGACACTAGGCCAATACCTAGCACCAAGCCGTCACCACTTACCAGTAGAACGCTACGTGCCGCCTTCTGAGTTCGATGAACTAAAAGAGATTGCTCTAGAGCTTGGCTTCACTCACGCAGCGTGTGGCCCGTTTGTACGCTCTTCTTACCATGCAGATCTACAAGCTCAAGGTATGGAAATTAAGTAATCACGATTGCTTAACTAAAAATACAAAGGCGCTGAATATTATGTTCAGCGCCTTTTTTCTATCTTCTTGGTGCCGCTAAAAACAACAAAGCCACTCATTAAGAGTGGCCTTGAATAGCAAATATAATGATGTAGCCGTCAGCTGGTCACTATCCGAAAGAAGCCCAAATAACCGTTGCCACCAAGATTGGGCAGACAAATTTCACATACATTGGCCAAACTTTACCAAACCAACCCAGTTGAAAATCAGGGCAGCCTTGCTCAAGCTCTCTCACTTTTGAAGCTCGGCTCCACACCCAGCCACCAAACAGGCAAAACATCAATGCCGCTACAGGTTGAAGGTATTGAGTTGCAATCATCGCTACCATGCCAAACATCGCAGCAAAGTTGTAAACAATCACCACACTAAACAGCGCGATAGCACCACCAATCACCCAGCTTGTTGGCGTTCGTCTAGTATTGAAACGCTCACTCACTAGCGCTACCGGGCCTTCAAGCATCGAGATAGAAGAAGTCAGTGCAGCAATCGTTAGTAGTAAGAAGAAGACAATTGCGAAGATCTGACCAAGCACACCTAAACTATCAAACATCAACGGCAGAACCGTGAATACTAGCGTGTCAGAACTTAATAGTGAGCCGTCTTCCGCGTAGATTTGAACGCCTTTTTGCATCGCAACAAACATTGCAGGCATCACCACTAGTCCAGCAATAAAAGCGACAGCAGTATCAACCAAAGTAACGTTCATTGCCATTTTTGGCAGGTTTTCTTTCTTACTTAAGTAAGAGCCATAAACCAACATTGAGCAGCCACCAATGGTGAGCGAAAAGAAACCCTGCCCCATTGCCGCCAGAATCAGTTTTCTATCCCACACTTTCTCAAAGTCTGGAACGAGGTAATGTTTTAGGCCTTCCATTGCACCAGATTGCGTCATGATGTAAACAAACAATAAGCCAAATAAAACAAACAGCGCAGGCATCAAACGAGTCGACCACTTCTCGATACCTTGCTTAACACCGCCCTGTACAATCAAGATAGTCAGTACATAGAACGCGACGGTACCAAATACGTTGCGCTCAACACTGAAGCCTTTAAACCAATCAGCAGCAGCCTCTAGACCAATCAGATCCGCAACAGCTCCAATTAGGAAGCAAATCAACCAACCGCCAACAATGCTATAAAAGGCTAGCACTGCACTTGGAACACTCAATCCAATCCAACCGACAAACTCACCGACTTTCTTACCCAAAGGGTTTGTCGTCAAAGATCGCATGCTATCAACTGGGTTTGCTTGGCCGTGACGGCCGATAGCCATCTCTACCACCAGCATAGGGAAAGCAACCACGAAGATCATGATCAAATAGACCAAAAGGAAAGCACCGCCACCGTTGCTGGCAACTTGAGTCGGGAAACCCCAAATATTACCCAAGCCAACCGCTGCACCAGCCGCTGCTAAAATAAAGCCTAAACGAGAGCTAAAGTGCTCTCTTGAAGAGGAAGATTGTTGGTCCATATTGCCCGCATTAAAAATCAGTGAACTAGTTGAGAAGTACAGTAATAAAAAGCAATGATAGGCACAACCAATAAATGAACAATTCTCTGATTTTTACAATCAATGCGCTATTTAGAACCACAAAATTAACAAATAACCAGTCTTATCATTCAATCATAAGCAATAAAGCAAAGTGGCGGGCTTGAGAAGCAAATCGATTAAATAGAGATAAATACTCGTTGCGTGGTTCCATTTATACAAACAAAAAGAGCACCAACCGGTGCTCTTGCTATTCATCATTAGATTCAAATTAAATTGTGAATACTTGGTAATCTTTTAGGTTCGGAATAATTTCATGCAGTTCTTGCTCTTGCTCTGCCATCTCATCAAGTGAATCACAGAACTCAGTGCCTTCTTCTTCCATTTGCTGAGCATGTTCTTTCATTCGCTCTTCAACTTTCAGCTTTAATTCAGCCATGCTGTCAGCCAATTCAGTCAGGTTTAGGCCACCGTCTTGTTTCATCTTTTCTGACATCGCATTAAAAGCGCTAGATATAAATTCTTGGTTAAAGATTTCTTTCGCCTTCTCGAAATCTTCAGACCAGCCATTTGCCATCGAGTCGAAACTGTCTGCTGGTAGTACTAGCTCACCATCTTTGTAGTAACGCGCCTCAAGTTCAGCAAAATACGTCTTCATTGACTCTTTTACATTATCAAACGACTCAGGCGAATCTAGGCTAGCGGCAATATCATCAATAACGTCATTGGCTAATGCTAAGCTCTCGTTAGCCATTTGCTTTGCGCGAGGTAAATACTCACCCATACTTTCACGATACTTTTCAATTGCCGCTTGTTGGTCTGCATCAAGCTCAACTTTCTCACCATGAATATAGAGATCGTTGTTGTTATCGAACACGGCGCTATTGCCATTTACCTGATGAATTTCGACTTTCTGATCATCGATTCGTAATTCATTCTTCAAATCAACTCGACACTGAGCAGCAAAAGTTGGCAGGCTCACGACAGAGATTACCGCTGTTAACGATGCGATTAATACATTGTTTTTCATAAACATTTTGTTTTTCATAAATACATTGCTTTTCATAACATCCTCTCATCAATCTGACAAATTACTATACCTTGGGTGTATGCTTCTTTGTCAGAGCAACGTCTTATATTCCCTAGCCAATTATTCAGTCAACCGATACCACTTCGTAGCAAAACTGTTTATCAGCGACCTTAAACTCAATTTCATCGCCAACTTCTTTACCCATTAACGCCTGACCAAAAGGCGCATTTGCCGTCACGATAGCTACTTCATTGTCATTCCACGTGACAGCCAGTCCCCCAACTCTCGGCCCCATAAAGAAGTGTTTATATTGGTCATGCTCATCAATCACCACCACATAGCTACTCACAGTAACTTTTTCACTGTCACGCAATACAAGGTTTCGATAGCACTGAATATCATCTTCACACTCTTGCACTCTCACCGCTTGTCCGTGGGCAAGATACGAGGCTTCTAGAGCTAAGGTGTCGTACTTGTGTTCTGGCACTGTCTCTTCATCGGTCGCGGCGTCAATGGCACGTTGAGTGGCAGATTGTGCGATACGCAATCGGGATTCGAGTTGCTCAATGATTATTTGTCGAAGCTCAGGCTTATTCATACTATTGGGGTGCTTTTCTATAGGAGCTACAGAATAGAATTAGGTACAATCAGGTGCAAGACATTTGATTCATCAAGCGACGCTATCATGAATAGGCGCCCGCTTTAGCATCAATACGACACTTAATAACTCAGGTAGAACATAAATGATTGAGCAGAAACTAAAACAAGTATTCGGATTCGACTCACTGCGTAATGGACAAAAGCAAGTCATTGATAATGTTCTATCTGGTCACTCAACTGCGGCCATATTTCCTACAGGCTCAGGTAAATCTCTGTGTTATCAATTACCAGCATTAGAATTGCCGCACTTAACCTTAGTGATATCACCGCTGTTAGCCTTGATGAAAGACCAACTCGCTTTCCTGCACAGTAAAGGCATTAGCGCAGCTGCCATCGAATCAAGCCAAGACAGACAAACCACACAACAGGTCATGCAGTCGGTACGTAACGGTGACACAAAGATCCTCATGATCTCAGTTGAGCGCTTGAAGAACGAGCGCTTTCGTCAGTTTATCTCTCAAGTGCCGATCTCACTGCTTGTGGTCGATGAAGCGCACTGTATTTCAGAATGGGGACACAACTTCAGACCAGATTACCTGAAGCTTCCTCAATACCAGAAACAGCTCAATATTCCTCAAGTACTGTTACTGACAGCAACCGCGACGACATCTGTTATCCAAGATATGAAGTCGAAGTTTGAAATTGATGAGGAACGCGTTGTGGTTACGGGGTTCTATCGTCAAAACCTCGACCTGTCGATTCAACCTTGCGAACAAACCAGCAAGCTAGAAACCTTGAGCAATGTCGTCAACCAAGCTTCTCTCGCTCCGACTATTGTTTATGTCACCCTTCAACAAACAGCAGAGATGGTGGCTCAGCAACTTCGAAACGCTGGCGTTAATGCCGTGGCTTACCATGCGGGTCTTAAGCCTGAAAACCGAGATGCAATTCAACATCAATTCATGAATGATGAAGTGAGCTGTATCGTGGCAACCATTGCGTTTGGTATGGGCGTAGATAAGTCCAACATTCGCCGAGTGATTCACTTTGATTTACCAAAATCGATCGAGAACTACTCACAAGAGATCGGCAGAGCGGGACGAGATGGACAAGCTTCTGAGTGTATATTGCTCGCGAACAAACACGGCTTGAGCACACTAGAGAACTTTGTATTTGGCGATACTCCAGACAACATATCGATCCAGGCAGTATTAAAAGAGATCTACGAAAATCAAAACATTGGCGCTTCTGGTTGGAACCAATGGGAGATCATGCTTAACCAACTATCACGTGAATCCAACATTCGTCAGTTACCGCTAAAAACACTGCTGGTGTATCTCGAAATTGAAGGTGTGATTGAGCCGAAGTACAGCTACTTCGCAGACTACAAATTTAAGTTCATTCGCCCGAAACAGCAAATCACCGAACAGTTCCAAAGTGAACGTCGTCAATTTGTCGAAGCGATTTTCCAATGCTCTCCTCAGGCAAGAGTGTGGTGCCAAGTCGACTTCGATGCGCTTTGGACTCATTTCCAAGCTGATCGTCAGCGCGTGATTGCGGCTATCGACTACTTCAATGAACAAGGTTGGATTGAACTGGAAAGCAAGCAGATCACAGATGTCTATGCGATTCACAATACCTCAGAAGATATGATGCAGCTGTCAGAGCGTCTAACTGAGTTGTTTAAGATAAAAGAGAACAGTGAAATCAATCGTCTTAATCAGATGCTGAGCTTCTTTGAAGCCGACACCTGCCTAAGCTCGCGCCTTGCAAGTTACTTTGCCGATGATAAGGCGCCAGCAAACTGCGGTCATTGCTCTGTATGTCGAGGAGAAGTGGCAATCTTACCAACCGTTGATGTTGAACCTGTCGATGATGAGACGGTGATGACATGGATACATGAGTTTATTTCGACTAGCCAACAACTGATTACCGACGAGGCAATTACTCGCTTCTTATGTGGAATCGCTACCCCGCTTTCAACCAAACTCAAAGCCAGCAAAATGGTTGGTTACGGCAAGCTAGAGCAGCAACCGTTCAGTGATACCTTAGCGCGAGTTAAACAGCTTCCTAGATAAGCCAACTTCCATACTTAGGTAAAAACCGATTAGGCTGTGAAGTCTAGTCGGTATTCAAATACCAACAACACTTTCAACAACATTTCTAAGCCGAACCTCTCAGAGCCTTTCCCTAAAAGAAACTCAACTGACGCATTTGGTCTTTGGGTTGCAGCATTACGCTTAAACCAAGCAGACGTATCTCTCGCCCCTGTTGTCTTTTCAGTATTTCACTTAGCAGTTCTTTGAAGTGTTCACGATCTAAAGAGGCGTGGATATGTTCAATCGTGGTTTGCTGAAAGTCGGCGAACTTGAGTTTGATTCCCTGCTTGATGATCGCTTTAGTTGGGCTGGCTTTTTCTAAGCGAGTTTCGAGCTCAGGAAATAGCTTGTCTTCGATTACCTGCCAACATTCAGCGTAAGTTGAAATATTTTGAGTGAAGGTGCGCTCTACGCCTACCGATTTTCGCTCGCGCTCGATGATAACTTCTCGATCATCAATGCCATGACTGCGCTTCCAGAGTGATGCACCTTGACGGCCAAACTTGAGTAGGAGGTCTCGATAGTCAGACTCTTTAATATCCTTACAAGTAAAGAAACCTGCTTGATGCAGCTTTTCAATGCTCACCTTGCCGACACCGGGAATCTTTTCTAGTGGCAACTCATCAATCACTGATTGTACGTCTTGTGGAGGGATAACAAACTGACCATTGGGCTTATTCAGATCCGAGGCAACTTTGGCTAAGAACTTGATCGGGGCAATGCCAGCCGAAGCGGTCAGGTTGAGTTCATTCCAGATATCACGGCGAATCGACTCAGCAATAAGTGTTGCTGAACCATGACACTGCGTAGAATCGGTGACATCAAGAAACGCTTCATCTAAGGAAAGAGGCTCTATGACAGACGTGTATCGAGAGAAGATTTCACGGATCTTTTTAGATATCTCGACATAGACCGACATTCTTCCCGGCACAACCAATAGATTAGGACAAAGCTGTAGCGCTTTTCCGGTCGGCATTGCAGAGCGAACACCAAACTTGCGGGCTTCATAATTACATGTGCTCAAAACACCGCGTTGCTTCTCATGCCCACCAACAGCTAACGGGCGATTTCGGTAAGCAGGGTTATCACGCATTTCTACAGCCGCATAAAAACAATCCATATCGACATGAATTATTTTTCTTATTTTCTCTTCGCCTGCGCTACACATCTAGGAATGACTCGACCTTACAACTGTATCAATAAACAGTATAATCCAAATTTTATCAGATTTAAAACGATCTCGAGTCCAGCTAAAAAGGTTTCGCTTCAATAGTCATAAGCTCTTCTGATACTATTGTTAACGAGTATTTAGTCTATAAGTAGGGATCGCTTGTGAGTGAAAAAATACTAGTGGTGGAAGATAGCCGAGCATTCCGCAACTACCTGTACCAACAGCTTAAAAATAGCGGTTATGAGGTCGCACTTGCTGAATCTATTGCAAAAGCAAAAAACATCTTGGAACAAGAGACGGATTTCTTATGTGCCGTATTAGATTACTGCTTACCTGACGGGCAAGACGGTGAGATCATTGATCTCGTATTAGGCTATCAACAGAAAATAATTGTTCTTACCGGGATGTTCGACAATCAACTGCGAGAGCAAGTCCTAGCAAAAGGCGTTATTGACTACATACTTAAAGACAGTATGTCATCAGTAAGCTACCTACTCCCTCTGGTTCAAAGAATTTCGAATAATCGCCACCACAAAGCATTGGTTGTCGATGATTCAGCGGTTGTTCGCCGTTACATAGCTCAACTTCTAGAACACCAATATATCCAAACTATCCAAGCCGAAGACGGCGAACAAGCATTAAAGCTTCTTCATAACGATCCCGATATTACATTCGTTGTTACAGACCATGATATGCCGAACAAAGACGGTATAGCGATGATCCGTGAAATTCGACGCGATCACGATAGAAACCAGTTGGCTATTTTAGGGCTATCAGGTAGCGATGACCGCACCATGACAGCGCGATTCCTTAAAGCGGGTGCTAACGATTTCCTTTACAAGCCTTTTAACCAAGAAGAGTTTTTCTGCCGTATCCATCAACTGCTTGATATGAAAGAAGCGGCCAATGAGCTATTTCGACATGCCAACGAGGATGCTCTTACTGGCTTATGGAATCGTCGCTACCTGTTTAATCATCCTTGTAAGGGCTGCGATCAACGAAACATCGCGATGATGGATATCGACTTCTTTAAGAAAGTGAATGATACCTTTGGCCACGATGGTGGTGATGCCGTGCTGATCGATGTAGGGAAAATCATCAAAGATCATTTCAAAGACGATGTCGCTGTGCGCTTCGGTGGTGAAGAGTTTTGTATTCAGTCATGCGGTGCATTTGAGAGCTTTGTTGACAACTTAGAGTCCATGAGAGAAGCCATTGAAAGCCATGTTGTTGAGCATGACTCTCAAAGAATCAAGGTCAGTATTAGCATCGGCGTAACCGATTTAGACGCCAAGTTAGATGAGCAGATCAAAGCCGCTGATGAGCTTCTTTATACGGCAAAAGAGCAAGGTAGGAATCAGCTAGTGTTTGCGCGTAACAGCATGCAAATCGAACAATAGTCATTCGTTTTTGTTTCCATCGTTAATCTGCCAAGATAAATGACTAAGCCTCAAAACCAAAAAAGCTCAAGATGATAATCTTGAGCTTTTCAATTTAAGGGCATAGATAACTCTACCCCTTATGACTGTCACCCATTAAGCGATACGGTCTTTACTCCAAGCCGCTTCTTTTTGTTGGCGCTCAGCCAGCTTCTCTTCACGGTAAGCTTCACGTGCTTCACGCTTCTTACGCGCGTCGCAAGGTTCAGGGCAGTTACATACTTTATCAATACCAACAGCACCTAAGCCACCACAGCTACCTTTCACAACTTTCTTTTGGATAATGTAGCCAATTGACATCGCTGCGATTACTGCAAGAAAAACACCAAATGTAATCAGAAATGTATTCATAATTATCTCGCTTACCTTATTTACCTAAGTATGGCTTAAATGCTTCAGAAGCAATTTCTTTAAAGCCATCTGCTGTTTTTACCACCATGAACACTGGGATGTTATGCTGGTTTGCGACTTCCATTCCTTTTTCCTCACCTAAGACCATAAGGCCAGTAGATAAGCCGTCTGCAGTCATTGAAGACGGGTTTAAAACAGTCACAGAAACCACTTTATGATGAAGAGGCTTTCCTGTTTCTGGGTTGATGATGTGTGAGTAACGAACACCATCACGCTCAAAATAGTTGCGGTAGTCACCAGACGTTGCGATCGCCATATCACCAGGCTCGATGATCTCTTGGATGTTACGTTCGTCAATACTTGGTTTTTCGATGGCAATACGCCAGCCTACACTTTCACGGTTTAGGCCTTTCAAACGGATTTCACCGCCTACTTCTACCATGTAGTTGTGAATACCAATTGAATCAAGGTAATCGGCAACAACATCAACGCCCCAACCTTTTGCAATAGTTGACAGGTCGACATACAAATTAGGCAAGTCTTTAGTTAGCTTGTTGCCTTCAACGCTCAAGTGGTGAATACCAACCTTAGCTTTACGAGCAGCAAGTTCTTCATCTGATGGAACGACTTCCGGACGCGCTTCAGGACCAAAACCCCAAAGATTAACCAATGGGCCAACCGTAACATCCAACGCACCTTCAGTAAGACCGTTCAAACGAATGGCTTCTTTCACAACGATAGCAGTTTGTTCAGATACTTCGAATGCGTCCGCACCTTTGTGTTGATTGAAACGGCTCAGCTCTGAATCTTCACGGTAAGTCGACATTTGATCATTCACTTCTTCAAGTAGACGATCGATCTCAGTATGAACTTCATTAGATTCAGGAAATTCATCACCATTGATATATTTAATATTGTAACTGGTACCCATTGTTGGGCCACTTAAATGCACTTGCTCTCTTGCCTGATCACAGCCCGCAAGAAAAATCAAAGAAGTTAATGCAACAAGCCAAATTCTCACTTGCTTACTCCTGTCTAATGTTAAGGATTTATATAAGGAAAAATAAGAGTAAAAAATAGGTATTTTGAATGCCTTACTCTTTCTTATATAAGCCAGTATGTTGTCAAAAATAGTCTTAGAAAAACAAATGGCTGACTCGTGAGAGTCAGCCATAATATCAATCACTTAAATGGATTAACCACCGAAGTCATCTAGTAGGATGTTTTCATCTTCTACACCAAGATCTTTCAGCATGCCGATAACAGCCGCGTTCATCATTGGTGGACCACACATGTAGTACTCACAGTCTTCAGGAGCTTCGTGATCCTTCAGGTAGTTTTCGTACAATACGTTATGGATGAAACCTGTGTAACCGTCCCAGTTGTCCTCTGGTTGAGGATCAGACAGAGCACAGTGCCACACGAAGTTCTCGTTTGCAGCCGCTAGGCCATCGAAATCTTCAATGTAGAACATCTCACGCTTAGAACGTGCACCGTACCAGTAAGACATCTTACGAGTAGAGTTAAGACGCTTAAGTTGGTCGAAGATATGTGAACGCATTGGCGCCATACCTGCACCACCACCGATGAATACCATTTCATTGTCTGTGTCTTTAGCAAAGAACTCACCAAATGGACCAGAAATAGTACATTTGTCGCCTTCTTTAAGAGACCAGATGTATGAAGACATCACACCAGGAGCTACGTCAGGGTTGTTTGGCGGCGGAGTTGCGATACGCACGTTAAGCTTGATGATGCCTTTCTCTTCTGGGTATGAAGCCATAGAGTAAGCACGGATCGAGTGCTCTTTAACGATAGACTCGTAACGGAACAAGTTGAACTTATCCCAGTCACCACGGTATTCCTCAGGAATATCGTAATCTGCGTATTTCACGTGATGTGGTTCAGCTTCAATCTGAATGTAACCACCCGCGCGGAACGGAACTTCTTCACCTTCAGGGATCGCTAGAGCAAGTTCTTTGATGAAAGTAGCTTCGTTGTTATTCGAGATAACAGTACATTCCCACTTTTTAACACCAAAGATATCTTCGTCTAGTTCAATCTCCATGTCAGTTTTCATAGCAACTTGACATGCAAGACGTTCGCCTTCGCGAGCTTCACCTTTTGTGATGTGATCAAGTTCAGTTGGAAGGATGTCGCCACCACCAGACTTAACTTTTACACGACACTGACCACAAGAGCCACCGCCACCACAAGCAGAAGATACGAAGATACCAGCGCCAGCTAGGGCACCAAGTAGCTTGCTACCAGGTTGAGTAACGATCGCCTTTTCAGGGTCGCCGTTTACAGCAATAGTGATGTCACCTGATGGTACTAGCTTAGACTTAGCGAAAAGAATCACTAGTACTAGAGCCAATACAATAATGGTAAACATCGCTACGCCAAGAATAATGCTTTGCATTTGTTATTCCTTATTACTGGGTGCTTACCCTACAGTTGAACACCAGAGAAAGACATAAAGCCTAACGCCATCAGACCAACAGTAATGAACGTGATACCAAGGCCACGAAGACCTGGAGGTACGTCAGAGTACTTCATCTTCTCACGGATACCCGCAAGAGCAACGATAGCTAACATCCAACCCACACCAGAACCGAAGCCGTAAACAACAGATTCCGCAAAGTTGTAGTCACGAGTTACCATGAAAGATACACCACCAAAGATTGCACAGTTAACTGTGATCAGTGGAAGGAAGATACCTAGTGCGTTGTACAAAGGTGGGAAGAAACGGTCTAGAACCATCTCTAGGATTTGTACAAGTGCCGCGATAACACCGATGAATGCGATGAAGTTAAGGAAACTTAAATCGACACCTTCAACAAGCGCGTTTTCTTTCAGGATGTGTGTGTAAACAAGGTTGTTTACAGGAACAGCGATTGTAAGTACTACAACTACCGCAACACCAAGACCAAAAGAAGTTTTAACTTTCTTAGATACCGCTAGGAATGTACACATACCTAGGAAGAAAGAAAGCGCCATGTTTTCGATGAAAATCGATTTAACTAGCAGACTAATATAATGTTCCATGACTACCTTACCCCTTCGCTTCTACTTGTTCTGGTTTGAACACACGAATTGCCCAAATCAAGAAACCAATTAGGAAGAATGCAGAAGGTGCTAGAAGCATCAAGCCGTTTGGCTGATACCAACCACCGTTGCTCACTAGAGGTAGTACTTCCATACCAAATAGTTTGCCAGAGCCTAGAAGCTCACGGAAGAAACCAACAGTGATAAGAACGAAACCGTAACCAAGACCGTTACCAAGACCATCGATTAGAGATGGGATTGGCGCAGACTTCATTGCGAATGCTTCAGCACGACCCATTACAATACAGTTAGTAATGATTAGGCCTACGAATACAGATAGCTGCTTAGAGATATCGTATAGGTATGCTTTAAGCACTTGGTCTACCACGATTACTAATGATGCGATGATTGCCATCTGAACGATGATACGCACACTGTTAGGAATGTGGTTACGGATCAAAGAAACGAAGAAGTTAGACAGAGCAGTAACGAACATTACCGCGATAGTCATAACAAATGCTGTTTCTAGCTTAGTGGTTACCGCAAGAGCAGAACACACACCAAGAACCTGTAGCGCGATTGGGTTGTTGTCCAACACCGGCGCTAAGATGCTCTTTTTAATTTCTTTTGCACTAGACATTAGTTCAGACCTCCGTCACGAACTTTTGCTAGGAACGGACCAAAGCCCATATCACCTAACCAGAAGTCAAATGTATGTTGAACACCAACGCTAGTCAGTGTTGCACCAGAAAGGCCATCTACACCGTGCTCAGAACCTTGAGGAGCGCCACCTTTAACAACCTGAATAGCAGGTTTGTGGTTTTCGTCGAATAATTTCTTACCAACGAATTGAGCACGCCAAGTTGGGTTCTCAACTTCACCACCAAGTCCAGGAGTTTCACCTTGCTCGTAGTAAGTGATACCAGAAACTGTGTTGCCATCAGTTTCTACCGCAACGAATGCGTACATCATTGACCATAGACCGTTACCGTGAACAGGGATGATAACTTTAGAAGTTTCAGCGCCATCTTTCACAAGGTATACAGTACCTGTGTTAGCACGACGAATGATCTTAGCGATGTCATCTTCAGCTGAAAGCTTAATTGACTGAGCTGGATCTTTTGCCGCTTTACGTTGGTCGTATGCAGCAGCATCGCCGTCAACGAAATCACCAGTAGCGAAATCAACTAGACGAGGTTCAATGTTCTCTGCGTACAGTGCTGGAATGTTACCCGCAAGTTCAATGCCCGCAACTTCAAGGATCTTAGTTTGCTGATCCAGAACCGCGTTAGCTTGTTGCTTAGGTTTAAGAACAACTGCAGCTGTTGAAACGATGATTGAGCACACTAAGCTCAATGCGATAACAACAAACAGCGTCTTTTTAATGCTATCGTTATTACTTGCCATAGCGCGCTAGTCTCCGCTTAATGTTCTTCTCGATTACAACGTGGTCAAACAGAGGAGCAAATAGGTTTGCGAATAGAATCGCAAGCATCATGCCTTCTGGGTATGCAGGGTTAACTACACGGATCATTACACACATTGCGCCGATTAGGATGCCGTACCACCACTTACCTTTGTTGGTAAATGAAGCTGATACTGGGTCAGTCGCCATGAAGAACATACCGAACGCGAAGCCACCAAGAACTAGGTGCCAGTGCCAAGGCATGCTGAACATTGCGTTAGTATCAGAACCGATCACGTTAAACAGCGTAGACACTGCAATCATACCGATCATTACACCAGCAATGATACGCCATGAAGCGATACGCATGTATACGATCATCGCAGCACCGATCATAAGTGCTAGAGTCGATACTTCACCGATAGAACCTGGGATGTTACCAATGAATGCGTCCATCCAAGTGATTGCTTCACCAGATGTTACGTTCATTAGTGCGCTACCGCCGCCTTGAGCCCATTGGCTAAGAGCAGTTGCACCAGAGAAACCGTCTGCAGCAGTCCAAACTACGTCACCTGAAATCTGTGCAGGGTATGCAAAGAATAGGAACGCACGGCCAGCAAGTGCAGGGTTCAGGAAGTTACGACCCGTACCACCGAAGATCTCTTTAGCGACTACAACACCGAAGGTAATACCTAGTGCTGCTTGCCATAGAGGAAGTGTTGGCGGAACGATAAGCGCAAATAAGATAGAAGTAACAAAGAAGCCTTCGTTTACTTCGTGCTTACGCACCATACAGAACAGAACTTCCCAGAAACCACCAACGATGAATACCGTTGCGTAGATAGGTAGGAAGTATGTCGCACCAAGTAGCATCTTGCTGCCAACACCTGCATCGGCTCCTAAGGAGGCGCCAAGCATTTCGGTTAGCCAGTAGTGCCAGTTACCACTGATAACAGATGCTAGTTCAGCGCCTGCGTACATATGGTTAAGTGCTGCGATAGCTTGGCCACCCGCGTTGTACATACCCCAGAACATTGCTGGGAATACCGCGAACCAAACCATGATCATGATACGTTTTAAATCAACGCTATCACGAACGTGCGAGCTTTTCTTTGTAATAAGACCTGGCGTGTAGAACACTGTCGCTGCTGCTTCGTAAAGCGCAAACCACTTCTCGTGTTTACCACCTGGCTCAAAATGATGCTCGATGTCTTCAAGAAACTTTTTAAGGCCCATGAAAATTACCCTTCCTTCTCAATCGTATCTAGGCATTCACGAAGTAGTTGACCGTACTCGTACTTACCTGGACATACAAAGGTACACAATGCTACATCTTCTTCGTCTAGCTCTAGCGCACCAAGTGCTTGAGCACTATCAATGTCGCCTGCACATAGATCACGAAGCAGCAATGTAGGTTCCATATCTAGAGGCATTACGCGCTCGTAGTTACCAATTGGAACCATTGAGCGGTCACTACCGTTTGTCGTCGTTGTCATGTTGAACAACTGACCTTTAAACAGGTGACCAAGGAATGAACGAGTAACAGAGAACTTGTTCTTACCAGGCATAGCCCAGCCGAATAGCTCTTTATCACGACCTTCACGTAGAACAGAAACTTGCTGATGGTAACGACCAAGGAAAGCATGTGGACCTGTTGCTTCAGTACCCGTAAGTACAGAACCAGAAATCACACGAACTTCGCCTGGCATTAACTCGCTGTCTGTCAACTCTTCAAGGCTAGCACCAATTTGAGTACGAACTAGACGTGGGTTGTTAACCACTGGACCAGCCAGAGAAACAACACGCTCAGAGTAAATCTCACCAGTAAGGAAAAGCTTACCGAATGCGATAACATCTTGGTAGTTAATGCTCCACGCTACATTTTGTGCATTTACCGGATATAGGTAATGCATATGCGTGCCTGCAAGACCTGCAGGGTGTGGGCCATCAAAAACATGTTCTTCAACGTTAGACTGAGCTGAACGAGGTAAGCTAGTACCTTTTTTACAAACGTACACTTTACCGTTAGTCAGAGTTGAAAGAAGATCTAAACCAGCAACGAAAGCATCAGACTGCTCGTTAATGATTAATTCTGGCTCAGCTGCTAGTGGATTAGTATCCATAGCAGTAACGAAAATAGCCTGAGTTTCAGAATCAACTGCTGGAACCTTGCTGAACGGACGAGTTCGCAAAGCGGTCCATGCGCCAGACTCAACTAACTGAGCTTTAACCGTTTCACGGTCAAGACTTGTTAGTTGGTTAGCTTCATAGCTATTGAACGTGATTTGCTCATTACCTGCTACTTCAATCACTACTGATTGAAGAACACGCTTAGCACCACGGTTCACTTCAATAACTTTACCGCTTGCTGGAGAAGTAAATA
Source organism: Vibrio sp. 10N.286.51.C3 (assembly GCF_003050065.1). Taxonomy (NCBI): domain Bacteria; kingdom Pseudomonadati; phylum Pseudomonadota; class Gammaproteobacteria; order Vibrionales; family Vibrionaceae; genus Vibrio; species Vibrio sp. 10N.286.51.C3. Next base: position 37,712 of record NZ_PIGC01000010.1, read on the forward strand.
CAACACCTGGGTTCTTTTTATCTGCAAAAAGAACTTGGCCTTTCTTCACTTCATCACCAACGCGAGCATGCATCGTAGGACGCATACCAACGTACTCTTCGCCAAGCAAGGCGACTTTAGTGATGGACTTACCATCATTAATCACCTGGGATGGAGTTCCTGCGATAGGAAGATCCAAACCCTTCTTTATTGTAATCATACGCACTTGCACTACTTTATCGGGAAAAAGATTCTTTTAATTGCGTAAATTCGGGACGTTTTAAAATCGCCCTTAGACACGACATTACAGTGTCCGGTTTCGGTAGATTTGAAATACCAAAATCGCAACATTATCTTAATAAATTCATCACACTAATTATGTGAGATTTATCAGGTGCCGTATTCTAGCATTTTTTGACAACTTGATGCCATGACCAATAACTTGAATACGGCCTTTATTTGGTGAGATTTGAAGCATATGGACTCTCAAATATGTATAAATTTGACGAGCCGCACAGATAATTTGGCTTTTGAATCGTGTTTTAAACAAGAGATTAATACTCTGTCACAAACTAATATTTTACGAGTTATGTTGAAACACTGTTAATAAAAACATTACTCATTGTAGGTATTTTCAGCCGTTCGATTTACCATCAGTTTGAGTGATATAACAACGAAAAACAGATGAATTTGACGACAAAAAAGGCGGCATCGCCACCTCTTCTATATTCGTAAGCTTTCTTACTTACCGCCGCCCATACACATCGGGCTATCTGGCACGTTATCTAGCTGCTTCATCCATTCATCTTTTGTATAAGTGTGAATGGACAATGCATGAATATTGTTCGCCAGCTCTTCTGAAAGGGCTTTATTTACCGCTCGATGACGAGCAATAAGACGCAAACCTTCAAACACATCGCTGACAACAATCACTTTGAAATGACTCTCAGAACCAGCCGGAACATTGTGCATATAGCTCTCATTGACCACGTTTAAATGACTTGGTGAAAACTCATTGTGCAATTTTGTTTCGATAACTTCTTGGATCATTGTGATTCCTTAATAACGTATTGGCATTATCCGTGGGGTGAGTATAAACCCTAACAGGTCGAGTGTCTGAGTATTTCATAACGAATGGCATAGGTTTGGTTGAGTTTTTTCTATCTTGTTCAGCCTGCATTTGAGACAATATCTTTGTTATTTCTTACATAAGTATCTCAAGCAATGAAAACCGAACTTACTCTTCACGACAGAACTTTGACCTTACATCGTTTCCCTAAACGTTCAAATGAAACCCTTCAAGCTTGGGATGCAGGCGACGAATACCTGATCAGTCATGTTGAAGAGATGAACCTTGAACCAGGTAAACACATCCTGATCATGAACGACAGCTTCGGTGCTCTATCGACTTGGTTCTCGAAAGATCATGATGTCACTATGATGAGCGACTCATTTATCTCTCACCGTGGTGCTCTGAAAAACTTGCAGCGTAATCAAAGTAACCGAGTGAACTTCTTGAACACAATGGATGATATCCCACACGGTATCGATCTTGTGATCATGCAGCTGCCGAAAACAAATCGTCACCTAATCTGGCAATTGAGTCAGCTACGCCAAGCTTTGCCTGAAGGCTGCCAAGTGATCGGTGTCAACAAGGTAAAAGAGATTCACACTTCTACGCTTAACCTGTTCGAGAAGTACCTAGGCGAAACCAAAACATCACTAGCGAAGAAAAAACACCGCTTAGTATTCTCGTCTCCAAACTGCCAGCCAATTCAAACGGTAGAGCCTTTTGTTGAATGGGATGTGGACGGTGAAGATATCCGCCTGAAAAATTTACCAAATGTTTACTCAGGGGAAGCACTCGATCAAGGCGCTCGCTATATGCTAGAGCACATCCCTCAAGATCCTGAGCTGCGTCATATCATCGACCTAGGCTGTGGCAACGGTGTATTGAGTGTAAAAGCTGGGCAATTGAACCCACAAGCTCGTATCACTTGTGTGGATGAAAGCTTTATGGCAGTGGAATCAGCACGCCAAAACGTCAAGGATAACCTTGGTGAAGAAGGTAACTTCCAGTTCATCGCCAACAACTGTTTAGATGGCTTCAAGAAAAACAGCACCTACTTAGTGATGTGTAATCCTCCATTCCATCAGCAACAAGCGATTACGGATCACATTGCGTGGCAAATGTTCTGTGATGCAAAGCATGTTCTAAGCAATGGAGGCAAATTAATTGTTATTGGCAACCGACACCTCGGATACGATGTCAAACTAGCAAGACTATTTGGTGAAGCTAACGTTGAAACGCTTGAACTAAACCAAAAATTTGAGATATTACAAGCAACAAGAGAACCTGCGAATTTTAATAAATAAGCAGAAACGACTTCACAAGAATTTAAGATACCGAGCTTCTGGTGTGAATTTAGAAAGGATAAAGGAATGAAAAAACTGATTTTGGCTGCTTCTATTATGGCTTTGACAGCATGTTCAGCCCCTCAGCAAGAACAGATCAATGTAATGCCAGAAGCTTCACTAAGCTCAAGCAACCTTGTACAAGGTAAAACATACACACTAACCAGTAAAGATGTTCGTGCCGCTCAATATGTTGCATTGGTTGATAGTGGCCGTTCAAACATTCAGCCAATTCATGCTAAGCAAAACATGCGTATTTCTCTAGAAAACGCTGTGGCTCAACAGTTAGAGTCTCAAGGTTTTCGTGCAAGCGTAAACAGTGAAAACTCAATTGTTTTAGAAATTCAAGAAGCACTCGTTACCGTAGAACACACCATTATGGAAAACAAAATGGACGGTAAAGTAACGCTTGAAGTTACCGCTGAAACACCGGAAGGTAAGCTCGTTAAAACATTCAACGGTACTGCTACTCGCACAGGAGCATTAAGCGCTTCAAACGATGATATCGCGATGGTGCTTAACGATGTAATCAACTTGGTATTGAAAGAGATTGCCAATGACCAAGAGCTACAAACTTACATGAAGGAACGTTTCTAATGGGTCGCATTCTATCTTTTATTGCATTAATGCTAGTGAGCGTGAGCGTTTGGGCTGGTCCTAAAGTGAACGTAGAAACAACATTAGGCGACTTCACTATCGAGCTTAACCAAGAGCAAGCACCAGTTAGTGCTGAGAACTTTTTAAAGTACGTTGCTGACGGCAGCTACGAAGGTACTATCTTCCACCGTGTTATTCCTGGCTTTATGGCGCAAGGTGGCGGCTTCGATCAAGAGATGAATCAACAAGCGACTTATGCTCCTATCAAAAATGAAGGCAGCAACGGCCTAAAGAATGATACAGCAACGATCGCTATGGCTCGCACTAATGCGCCAGATTCTGCAACTCGCCAGTTCTTCATTAACTTCTCTGATAATGATTTTTTGAACGCAAAAGGTGGTAACCCAGGTTACGCAGTATTCGGCAAAGTAACTGAAGGTTTTGATGTTGTACAAAAGATGGCAACAATTCCAACTAAACGAATGGGCCGCATGTCAGACATTCCAGTCGACCCAATCGTCATCACTAAAGTGACCCTTCTTAAGTAATCCAATGCAACGCCCTTATTTCTTAAGGGCGTTTTTCTATACAAGGACGCCCTATGTCATCAGGCACTCCCTCTCTTTCTTGGATGCAGACTTTTCGCAGCTACCTAGATAAACGCCTACTTTGGGTGTTTATGCTCGGCTGTTCGAGCGGCTTCCCATGGGTTCTTATTGGATCCAACATGTCTGGTTGGTTAAAAGATGCAGGTTTAACACGAGCAGCCATTGGCTACTTTGGTAGTGTGTTTGCCGTCTATGCGATTAACTTTCTATGGGCACCATTGGTAGACCGAGTAAAACTGCCGGTGCTTCACGCAATACTCGGCCAGCGCCGCAGTTGGATCTTTTTCTGCCAAACCATTGTTTTGATTGGCACCTTATTCATCGCAGGCGTCAATCCCGCAGAAAATTTGGCGTTTACCTCAATGTTGGCGCTCGCTATTGCTATTGCCTCAGCCACGCAAGATATCGCGATTGATGCATTTCGTATTGATACCTTCCCAAAATCCGAAGCATCAAAACTGCCGCAAGCTTCTGCAATGGCCGTCATTGGTTGGTGGACAGGGTATTCTCTACCAGGCTACCTTGCCTTTATTAATGCAGACTCAATCGGTTGGAATGGCGTGTATTACGGCATGGCAGGTGTCGTTGTTGTATTAATGCTGTTTACTCTTTTTGTCGGAGAGCCAAACACACAACGTGAAGCCCTACAAGAGCAAGCACAGCAGCGCCACAATAAAGTGGTCGGCTCAAAGCTTGTCGCTTGGTTCAGTGTAACGGTAATTGAACCGTTTTATGATTTCTTCAAAAGAAACGGCGTTCAAGTTGCCATTACTCTATTGCTGTTTGTGTTCCTATTTAAGATAGGTGAAGCCTTCTTAGGTCGCATGTCGATCACCTTCTATAAAGAGATAGGTTTCAGTAACGAACAGATCGGTCACTACTCCAAGTTAATTGGCTGGGGAGCAACCATATTCTTCACTTTGGTAGGCAGTGTCTTCAATGTGAAATTTGGCATTGTACGCGGACTGATGATCGGTGGTGTGGCAATGGCAGCAAGTAATCTAATGTTTGCGTGGATCGCTCAGACAGGCCCGAGTGAAACCTTGTTCTTGGCAACCATTATTGTCGACAACTTCACAACTGCCTTTTCTACCGTTGCGTTTGTCTCTTTCCTAACGTTATTAACAGGCCAAGCGTTTTCGGCAACACAATACGCCTTACTCGCATCCTTAGGTAACTTCGGTCGCACCACACTAGCTTCCTTCAGCGGTGAGTTGGTTGATTACCTCAATGACTGGTCAACCTTCTTTATATTGACTGCTCTCATGGTGATACCAAGTTTGATCATGCTCTATTCGTTGCGCCACTTTTTCACAGATTTACTAGAAAAAGCCAAAACCAACCACGAATAAGAGAAAAAGAAGACAGAATAGAAAGAGGGTAGCTTCACGCTACCCTCTTTTACTTTGTCACTACTGATTTAGTAAACGCTAGTCTGTTGTATCACTCACAATAAGGTTGAAGCCTGTGCCAGCCGAATCGTCGATCGCCACAACTTGATACACCACGCCATCAGCCAAGGTCGCCTGTGCTGAATTAACAGCGATTGTTGATGGGTCACCTGCAACGGTAATCGTTACATAATAAGTTCCCGCTGCAACATAAATGCCATTCGCATAATCTTTGAATTTCACATCACTCAGCGCCGGAGTGCTACCAGAGATCCCCGCATTTTCTGTTAAGTAGATATCCACCGAAGCTGCAATTGGGTTAGCAGCGGCGTGGGTAATGTTTAACACCGCACTGGTCGCAACCGGACGACGGTTTTCAGGAACAACCAAAGGTTCCAAATTCAGTGGACTTACTGTCCCTACCGCATAGACGCTGTAATCCATGCCAGCAAATACAGCTAATCCATCAACATCAATAAATGTCGGAGACGTCGTTCCCGTTTCGTATATATCAATATCATAACTGCCTGCTGCTAAATCTAAGAAACCGCGAATTTCTTTAAACATTAAACCATCAAGAGGAGCAAACTTAGCAGAATTAACAAATACATCTACAGCTGGTGCGCCATCGACCAAATGCCCGACTCTCACTTCGGCAGTTTCTGACATGTCGTATATTAAAGAGGAACCGCTACCATCCATCACCATCAACTTAACTGGAGATGCACTGTTTGAGTCAGCTCTTGGCACAGCTGCAATCGTTAGCTCGCTACCGCCAGACAGAGTGATCTCTCCTGAATCAAACGCGATAGCACTACCAGTGACTGTTTCAAGTCTCACGCGATATTGACCAGCAGGAATATTGAGCACATCGGTAAAATCTTTATAAGCCAACGTCCCCAACGGTGCACCCAATGGATCGCTAGGACCTGTGACATACAAGTTTACATCGCCGACACCTGTCGCCGCATGGACTACTTGCACATCTAAACTTGAACTTGTTGCCGTGCCCGCAGCAGGACGAGTAACAACTAAAGCCTCAACCGGGTTATTAGAACCATCAGCATCGCCGACCACCATCACGGTGTAATCTAGGTCTTTGCTCAGGTTAAATTGGCTTTGAGGTATGACGGTTGCGACGGCCTCTCCAGGAAGCTGAACGTCAACTTGCACTGAAGTCTGCCCTTCTGACACTGACGCGTACCCAGACGCTTGAGCATAATCGACGCCAGTCCAACGAGCTTGACTGTTGACGATAACATTAGCCAAAGGTGCATCGGGTGATGCGTGAACGGCTTGAAGTTGTGTAGTAGGTTCATCGTCATCGTCACACCCAACAACGAACAGGGCTGCTATTGCTACCGCTAGTAATGGTGAATATTTCATCGGTCTTCTCTCCAAAAAAGTTAGACCAGTTCGTCACACAAAAGATAAGCTCAGTAAAAAATCTTCAAATACTCTCTCAGTATTTAGTGCAGTGAACTGTCTCAATAATATCTGTGATGGGAAAAGTAATAAGGCTGACATTCCAAATTACTCATCACATGAGTTGTTCATCAATTGATTCCCCCACCATTACGGAGCTGGTTAAAAATAGATCAAAGAGTGGATCTAACTGAGGAGAGATTTAGTCGTTTTCTGGGGGTAAATTACATAGAAAAGAATACTGTTGATTTTGATATGCATGTCACTCTAATTAGTAGAATCGTTTGCTTAGCGTAGTATTTCACCTATTTATCCACAAAATAATCAAATTTCACAAAATCAATAGAATTAGAGGTGCATCTAGATGCATTGACACTTTAAAGTTCCATCATTTAGATCGTTAGTGTGATCAACCTCACCTTAATAATTGTAGTTTTCACTCTGTCTCACTTTTATTTGAGAACAAAATCGCTATTATGCTCGGCATTCGGACATTATAAACACGCACGGATTAGCGGGTTATTCATTTTTAACATAGAGAGTTCCATTATGCGTAAATCACTTTTAACTCTTGGCCTACTTGCAGCAGCATCTGCTCCAGTAATGGCGGCTGATTATTCTGACGGCGACATCCATAAGAACGATTACAAATGGATGCAATTCAACCTTATGGCTGCAATTGACGAACTTCCAGGTGAGTCTTCACATGATTACCTAGAGATGGAATTCGGTGGCCGCTCGGGAATCTTCGACCTTTATGGCTATGTTGACGTATTTAACCTAACGTCTGATCCAGGTAGCGATAAAGCTGGTGCTGAAAAGATGTTCATGAAGTTCGCTCCTCGTATGTCTCTAGACGGACTTACAGGTAAAGATCTTTCTTTCGGTCCAGTTCAAGAGCTTTACGTATCTACACTTATGGAATGGGGTGGTAACTCTGGCGTTAACACTCAAAAAGTTGGTTTAGGTTCTGACGTAATGGTTCCGTGGTTAGGCAAAATTGGCCTAAACCTTTACGGTACATACGATTCAAACAACAAAGATTGGAACGGTTACCAAGTTTCTGCAAACTGGTTTAAACCTTTCTACTTCTTCGAGAACGGTTCATTCATCTCTTACCAAGGTTACATCGATTACCAATTTGGTCTGGAAGACAAGTACTCTTCTGCAAGTAACGGTGGTGCAATGTACAATGGTATCTACTGGCACTCAGATCGTTTTGCTGTTGGTTACGGCCTAAAAGGTTACAAAGACATCTACGGTATTAAAGATACTGATGGATTCAAATCAACAGGCTTCGGTCACTACGTAGCAGTAACTTACAAGTTCTAATCGAACTTCTAAGAAAGTTTCCTAAATGGCACCCTCGGGTGCCATTTTTTATTGCTTTCATTTAATGCCTCGCTATCCTTGCAGCATCACTTTCTTATCTTGGTATTGCTGTGAACATCACGATTGTTGGACCTGGAGCAATTGGCTCTTTATGGGCAATAAAACTACTTCAAGCTGGTCATAATGTCTCTTTGTGGAGCCGCTCCCCTGAAACCTCAATTGACCTATCACTTGATGAGCAAACTTCACTTCACTTCAGTAACAACAATATCGAAAAGCTATCAGCGAGTGACTTAGTGATTTTCACGGTCAAGGCTTGGCAAGTAAAAGAAGCCACCACTCCGTTACTTCAATATCTCGACCCTGATACCATTCTTATGTTCATGCACAACGGAATGGGAGCAGTAGATGAGATAGCCACTCAGATTGATGCTCACCCGATAGTATTGGCAACCACCACCCAAGCAGCATTCAAACCTGATCGTAATAGTGTATATCACACTGGACTTGGCCAAACTCAACTGGGTGCTTTTAACCTCAATGGGCAACAGTGCACTTTTTTAGTTGATGTATTGGATAATGCTCTCCCGGCTGTGAGTTGGAACCCACAAATAAAAATCGCGCTTTGGACTAAACTCGCCATCAACTGTGCTATCAACCCACTGACTGGGTTAGAGCAAGTCAAGAATGGCGAACTTGCAGAGCAAAAGTTTGGAGATACTTTAAGCTCTATCGTTGAAGAGCTCACAAAAGTTATTCAGGCAGAAGGTATTGATTGTTCGATCGAAGAGTTAGAAGCGAGCGTCAAACAGGTAATCCAAGCCACAGCCCAGAACAACTCATCCATGAAGCAGGATATGTTTTACCAACGCAAGACAGAGATCGACTTCATCACTGGACACCTGATAAAAACAGCAAATAAGCATCAGATAGAAGTTCCCGTTAACCAAAAGCTGTTCGATCAGGTCAAAGAGCAAGAAAATAGCTGGAATCATCAAGATTAGTCAGCAACGGTTAACAAGTCGCGATAAAATAACAATACTGATCAGCATGACGCTGGCACCAATTTCCAAGATTTAGGTAAGAATAGATGTTTGATATCAATCACATCCGAGAGCAGTTTCCTGCGCTATCACAAACCATCAATCAACAACCATTGATTTACTTAGACAGCGCGGCAACAACACAAAAACCTCAGGTAGTTATTGATGCCATTAGCCAATATTACTCCAAACAAAATGCCAATGTTCACCGTGGTAGTCATAGCTTAACAGCGAACGCGACCAGTCAGTTTGAAGCTGCTAGAGATAAGGTCGCTCAGTTCATTGGCGCAACCTCATCAAAAGAGATCATCTGGACTCGTGGTGCCACCGAAGCACTCAATTTAATTGCTCAAACTTACGCAAGAAGTACCCTTCAACCTGGCGATGAGATCTTAGTGAGTGAAATGGAACATCACGCCAACATAGTGCCTTGGCAAATTGTTGCAGAACAAACCGGCGCTAAAGTAGTTAAAGTGCCAATGACATCTGATTGCGAATTTGATCTACAAGCTTTTGATCATCTTCTTAATGATAAGACCAAGATTGTTGCCTTAGCTCAGATCACCAATGTCACAGGTTCTCGTCAGCCAATTGAACAAGTCATCGAAAAAGCTCACAAGATGAATGCGGTTGTGGTGGTTGATGGCGCACAAGGTATCGTTCATGAATCAATTGATGTTGCAGCTTTAGGCGCTGATTTCTACGTATTCTCTGGGCACAAGCTCTATGCTCCCGCCGGCATTGGTGTACTTTACGGCAAGCTTGAATTGCTCGAAGCGATGCCACCATGGCACGGTGGAGGTAAAATGGTTGAGCGAGTATCATTTTCTGGTACCACTTTTTCAGAATTACCGGGCAAGTTTGAAGCAGGCACGCCAAATGTTGCCGGAGCGATAGCATTAAGTACTGCAATAGAATGGTTAAGTGGTTTTACACAGCAAGATGTCGAAAATCATATCCACCAGCTACAGCACGAGACTTACCTTGCGCTCAGTAAACTGGATGACATTCAGATTTTGGGCTATCAACCCAACGCCAGTGTGATTACGTTTGTAATGGATGGCGTTCACCATCAAGATATAGCGACTCTACTGGATCAGCAAGGTATCGCAGTACGTGCAGGGCATCATTGTGCTCACCCATTGATGGATGCTCTTAATGTGAAAGGAACGGTTCGTATTTCATTTGGCATTTACAACAACATGGATGATGTTGAAAGGCTCGTAGCGGCGATAGAAAAAGCCGTTGATATGCTTTAGCCGAGTCACGAGCGAAATTATTTAGGGTTGGCGTTTAGCGTCAACCCTTTTGTTTCTGTGTATCTAAGAGATGTTAAGCACTGAGCTCTTGGATTTGAGCAACAATCGCTTTTAAGCCGTTACCGCGAGATGGGCTTAGGTGAGTGATTAGACCGATTTTTTCAAAGTAGCTGTCAATATCAAACCCTTGAATCTGCACTGATGTTTTTCCATCATACGCAGCCATCACTAATGCAATCAGACCGCGAACGATGCGAGCATCAGAGTCAGCACAAAAGTGCCAAACACCATCGATATTTTGAGAAACCAACCACACTTGGCTTTCACAACCAGAGACAATCACCTGCTCACTTTTCAGTTCATCAGGCATGTTAGGTAGTTTTTTTCCCCATTGAATCACTTGGCGATAACGGTCTTCCCAGCCGCTGAATGTCTGCATTTTCGCGACAATATCATCACTGGTAATTTCAGTGCCGAATGGAGAGCTTGGGAATGTGGTCATTTTAATATCCAGTCGATTATTAATTGAATAGAAGACGTTACTTAGCGTGCTTTTGAATCAGCTTTTCTACAATACGTGAAACAGCCACAAAACCAAACGTCGCCGTTACCACCGTTGCCGCACCAAAACCCGTCGCACAATCCATGCGCTTTGGACCTTCTGCTGTTGCTTTCGCAGCGCATACACTGCCGTCAGCTTGAGGATATTTCAGCTGTTCAGTTGAGAACACACAATCGATACCAAACTTACGTGCTGGATTCTTAGGGAAATTATGATGACGACGAAGGGTGTCTTTTAGCTTCTTCGCTAGCGGGTCTTGAATTGTCTTGGTCAGATCGGCCACTTTAATTTGCGTTGGGTCGATTTGACCACCAGCACCACCAGTAGTGATCACCTTAATTTTGTTGCTACGACAGTACGCCAGCAGCGAAGCCTTCGCTTTCATGCTATCAATAGCATCTAACACAAAGTCGAACTCTTTCGATAGGTATTCAGCCTGATTGTCTGGGCCGATAAAGTCATCAATCAGGTTAACTTTGCATTCAGGGTTAATCAGCTTGACGCGCTCTGCCATCACTTCGATTTTGCTCTTACCAACGGTACCCGACATAGCATGAATCTGACGGTTAATGTTGGTCACGCAAACGTCATCCATATCGATCAACGTCAGCTCACCTAAACCAGTACGAGCAAGCGCTTCAACCGCCCATGAACCTACACCGCCAATACCGATTACACACACGTGTGCTCCTCTAAGTATGTCGACTTCACTATTGCCATACAGGCGACGAGTGCCACCAAATCGTTGGTCATAGTTTTCTGAAGCTGGAGTGGTCAATTCACGCATTGTTGCCGCCAATTTATTTCTGAGAAAAAGAAAAGAGTGCGTTTTATACGCACTCTTGAATAAAAAGTCTAGGGGATTAACGATTCGCTTTCAATGCCCTATTTTATTGTCGCTTACTCAACCTTTTCAGGAGGCAAAGCCCAAGGAGCTTCGGTTGCGCTGCCATCTAACCCGAGCTTCCACACACGACCAAAATGCTTGTAATGACCCGCTTCAGTACCCGCTCGAGGGCCCATGCCGTGGTAAAGGTCCAAATGGTTTTGCTTAACCGCGCCGCCCGTATCCAAAACCAGTAACAGTCTTAATTGGTGTGCACCGCTCCAAGTACCATCCGCATTCAATAAAGGAACCTCAGCCAGAATTGGAGTTCCCATAGGCAAGATAGAGCGATCGCCAGCTACTGCAGCCATTGGTAATAGAGGAATCCCAGCACTGCCCATTACTGACAAGTCGTCTCTCGCTTCAAAAAACACGAAAGATGGATTTTGCTCAAGCAACTCTTTGACCACTTCAGGGTCGTTTGCCAATACCCACTCTTTGATTGCTTTTAGTGACATTTTTTCGCGTGGAACTAAGCCTCGCTCAATCAAAACACGGCCAATGCTCACATAAGCTTTATTGTTCTTACCTGCGTATGCGAAATACTGCAGCGTATCATCATCACCGAAGTGCACGAACCCACTGCCCTGCACTTCCATCATAAATGGGTCGATACGGTTTGCTGAGTAACCTAACTCAAGGCCTTGACCTTCTAATGCGCCGTTGTAAATTTCTTCGCGTGTTGGACACTCTTTACCACATTCAGGAAGCCCATAAACTGGGTAACGATATTCTTCATTCGCTTCGTGGCGCAACTCCATTACAGGAGAAAAGTAACCCGTGAACAAAACATTGCCTTGTTTATCACCACCACCAAGCTGCGCAGTTTGAACGCCAAAGTTTGCTAACTCACTCGGGTCACCACTCAGCATTGCCCACTCATTGAGTTGCTGATAAAGCGGCTCATAGATTTTAGCCATCGAAGGAGATTTAGAAACCACCATCTCAGCTTGCTCTGAAAATGCGGTATAGTCTCTTGGTTTATTGGATTCAACCTGATCGACCTTATTTAAGGTGCGGGGAAATTCATCATCAAGGTGTTGTTGAGCGAGATCAGTGGGTTGAGCACAGCCAAATAACAAAGAGGCAGCGACAAGGGGAAGCCATTTTTTAATCACAAGAGTCATCCTAAAAATTCTATGCATCGAGGATGACAAAAACAGTCAGATAACACAATCTTAGATTGTAAGAGTTTACAATAAGATAACCTACCGGACGGAGTTATCGATGTGACCTTTAAGACGGAAGGTAGGGTTATAGTGGCTGTCAGAATCGAGCACCATTTCTGTATTGTCAGAATTAGTCATGCGGTAGCGATAGGTCTTTTCACCGGCCTTATATTCGAAGTAGTGGCCATCAAAGTCAAAGTTCGTCGAGATAACAGACCCACGAACTGACACACCATTAGCATTCAGTACAAACTCATCTGTCGCATAATGTGCAACATCCTGCTCTATCCAAGTACCATATATTAGATGATCAGGCGTCGCCGCATCTTGCACTCGGGAAAGCACATCACCGAATAAAGAAACCACAGCAAATGAACCCACCAAGGCTAAAACCATTAAGCAGCGCTCAATGATCTTACGCTTCAACTTAGATTGATTGCGCTGATCTGCTTCACTGTAGAGGCCTTTGGTTATCTCATCGATTTTGTTCTTTGTAGCGGGAACTTGCTGCATTCGTTTACGACTCATAAGGATGCTATGCGCATTCTACACTGAGACAGTTTATATATTGAAGTCTAGATAAGAATAGTTTGCGCTTTATTCCAAAAAGGTGTTGTTTACATTTGAATTTAAATGCTAAATTAGCGAATAAATAAACATAAATGGACTTGTTCTGTGAAATTAAGAAGTACAGCGCTAGTAAAAGGTTTCAGACAATCAACCCCTTACGTGAATGCTCACCGTGGCAAAACCATGGTCATTATGCTGGGAGGCGAAGCTGTTGCCGATAGAAACTTTGGTAACATTATTAGCGACATTGCCCTACTCCATAGTCTTGGCGTGAAGATTGTTCTCGTTCACGGGGCAAGACCACAGATCAACCAACTGTTAGAAAAACAAGATTGCCATACGCCTTATCACAAGAATATTAGAGTCACCGATGAATACTCTCTGGGTGTCGCTATGCAGGCAGCTGGCCAGCTACAACTAGCCATAACAGCTCGCCTTTCAATGAGCTTGAACAACACCCCTATGGCAGGCACTCAACTCAATGTGATGAGTGGTAACTTCATCACCGCGCAACCGCTAGGTGTCGATGATGGTACAGATTATTGCCACAGTGGTCGTATTCGTCGAATCGATATCGAAGGGATTAATCGCACACTTGACCAAGGTTCCATAGTCCTTCTTGGGCCCATAGCTAGCTCCGTGACTGGCGAAAGCTTTAACCTGCTTTCAGAAGAAGTCGCAACTCAGGTTGCTATTCGTTTAAAGGCCGACAAGCTGATTGGTTTCTGTTCCGAGCAAGGGGTAACAGATGAAAGCGGCAATGTACTCGCCGAACTCTTCCCTAAAGACGCCAAACAAATTCTAGAACGCTTAACAGAATCTCAAAAACCTGCCGAAGACATGAGCACAGGAACACTGCGCTTCTTGAAAGGTGCGATCTCGGCTTGTCGTGCCGGAGTCCCTCGTTGCCATCTAATCAGCTACAAAGTCGACGGCGCATTAATCCAAGAGCTGTTCTCTTTTGATGGTATTGGCACCCAAGTGGTCATGGCGAGTGCAGAGCAAGTAAGACAAGCTCAGATTGACGATATTGGTGGCATATTTGATCTCATTCGTCCTTTAGAAGAACAAGGCATCTTGGTTCGTCGTTCAAGAGAGCAATTAGAGCAGGAGATCCACCGCTTTACCATTATCGAAAAAGACGGACTGATCATTGGTTGCGCGGCGCTATACGCCTACCCGGAAGATCACATGGCAGAGATGGCGTGTGTTGCAATCCACCCTGATTATCGTGATGGAAATCGTGGGCAATTACTGCTGGATTACATGCGCCACCAATCAAAATCTCGCGATATCGACCAAATATTTGTCCTAACGACACACAGCCTTCATTGGTTTCGTGAACAAGGTTTTTACGAGATAGCAGTTGATGAGTTACCGATGGAAAAACAAGGGCTATACAACTATCAGAGAAACTCAAAGATCCTGGCGCTCAACGTATAAATAAAGTTTTTGGAGCGGAATCTCACTTCAAAATAAAAATAATTGCAAACGTAATCGTTTTCTATATGAGATTTATTAACTATGCACTTTAACTCACACGCAAAATTGTATAGAATTTAGTCGCTTTAACAAAATAACAAATGTTTTTATTGGAATTACCATCTCGGTTGTCATATCACATGCATTGAGGTGGTCACTGCACGGATTGCTATACCCGTTGACGGTCAGCACGCTAACATTAGCTCTGCTCGTTAATATAAACAGCAAAAAGAGCAACATTGATATGAGAACCATTGTTTGTAACTCGCTGCAAAGTTTTTGGGATATGGCTGATAACCAATTCTTAGAAGGGCTAGACGTACACTGCGTGTTCCCTGTGAGCGAGAATCTAAAAGAGTTTATTTTGAATTGCCAAGCAAAATACAAGATAAACCACATATCGTTTACTCGAGCGTTTTTAGGCACTGATTCCTAGCACGCTCAAAGCAACCAGGGATGGTTGCTTTGTACATGTACCTCAATCACCTTTAGCTAGTTAAGCGGCTTCCTAAACCACTCACTCGCTCTGTTTTCACCTTAATCCCACGCTTTAATACATTAGTATCACTGAACATCATCAGTTGCTTCTTCGCTCGCGTAATACCTGTGTAGATAAGCTCTCGCGTTAAAATAGGGCTGAAATCCGGCGGCAAGATCATTAAGGTCAGATCAAATTCACTACCTTGAGATTTATGTATCGTCATCGCATAAGCGGTTTCATGATCCGGCACTCGGCTTGGTAACACCGCTTTTACGCTACCATCAGGCAACTCAAAATAGACCTTCAAGCGAGGTGATGAATCAGGTTGGCTTGAATCCGATTCAAGCATGCAGATACCAATATCACCATTGTATAAACCCAAGCCATGATCGTTACGCGTTACCATCACAGGTCGCCCGTGATACCACAATTCATCGTTGTGTGGATTCACTAAACGTCTTGCGGCAAGCGCTCTTTCAATACGATGGTTGAGACCTTTAACACCAAAATCACCTTCACGAATAGAGCACAACAGTCGGCATTGGCTAAACAAATCGAGTACCAATTTGGCTCTCGATTCTTGAGTTTCTAATTCTTCCAACGGCACGTTCATTCTATTGAGGTACGCACCATACTCATGAACCAAAGTACGTAGCATCAAGTTGTAGCTGTCACTCGATAGAGGATGATTTTCAATATCGCCAAACCCTTTGGCAAACACTTGGTCTACTTGATTCGCAGAGCCGTTATTGATTGCTTTTGCTAACTGCCCGATACCTGAACGTGCATCGAAACGATAACTCTTCTGCAGCATACACAAGCTATCTGCAATCTCCGGAGGATTAACGGCTCCCGCTTTTGCTTGTTGTGTATTGGCTATCGCATCAAAGCCTGTCATCTCCGCAATCAAGTTGCCTTGCACTGTGCTATAGCCTGTTGAATTAAATGAGCAGATATCACCTAACACCGCGCCCGCCTCAACAGAAGCGAGTTGGTCTTTATCACCCAACAAGATAAGCCTTGCGTGTTCAGGAAGTGCATCCACCAGCTTATACATCATCGATAAATCAACCATAGAGGCCTCATCCACCACCAAGATATCAAGGTGGAGTGGATTGCGTCGGTTATGTCTAAATTCAGCACGGTTAGGAATCGCGCCGAGTAATCTGTGTAAGGTACTCGATTCAGTTGGTATGTTGGCTTTCACTTCAGGCGCTAATGGCAACTGTTCAATCGCTTTACCAATCGACTCAGTTAAACGCGCCGCCGCTTTACCCGTTGGTGCCACTAGCTTAATCGTAGGTGTTTTTCCTTGGCTTAATGATTGCTCGACCATCGCCGACAATAACTTGGTTACTGTGGTCGTTTTACCAGTACCCGGCCCACCGGAAATCACCGCAAAGCGACGACTCAGCGCCACCGCTGCCGCCACTTTTTGCCAATTCAAACATGCCGATAACGGTACCAAGCTATCTAGGACATCTAAGTCTGTTACCTGCTTGGCTTGGATAATCGCTTGGTCGATTGCTCCCCAATCTAGAGCCTGCTCATTCACAATATCAAGATGATC
The DNA here is from genome assembly GCF_003050065.1 of Vibrio sp. 10N.286.51.C3. Lineage (NCBI taxonomy): Bacteria > Pseudomonadati > Pseudomonadota > Gammaproteobacteria > Vibrionales > Vibrionaceae > Vibrio > Vibrio sp. 10N.286.51.C3. The sequence continues at coordinate 54,481 of NZ_PIGC01000010.1, forward strand.
ACACACCAATTGTTGGCGTAACACCTGAGACGTTTGTTGGCTTGCTTCAGCCTTGGCTAAGGCGTTAAACAGGAAGTGATAGCTGCGTGCAAAGAGCTGATTGAGTGTTTCCGTCAGCGCCTTTTTCTGTTCAATATTGAACTCTACAGGCTTACTTAAACGGTTTAAGGTGTCAGCCAGTACAACCTCGTAGTTCCAGTAACGCTGTAAGTAGACACGCTGTCCATCAAACATCAGCGGCTTAACACAGTCATTGGTTGCTCCAACTAAATTGGACGATTGAAGTACCGCCAACCAATCAATACCTAACAGCTTTTGATTCAATTGCAGCGCCGTTTCACCATACAACCCAAGTAACTGGGCTAGATCTGCCGTTTGTGCAGGGCCTATCGTATGCTGCTGTATAAGCTGAGAACAAATGTGCCCTTTGCCTAATTCATGACTCACTACCCCCGCGAGAAAGCCGATTTCTTGAGAGTAACTCGTGGCTTGCTGAGCAATAAAACGGGCAAACTGATAATCCAACTGACGAATCGAACCTTTGTCCGCTAGGAACTTTAATACATCCATGAGCTGCTCAGGGATAAGTGAAACTGGCTTAACTGTGTTCGCAGCTTCTATGCTGGTATTAGTGGTCGTTGTTGTCATTATAGAAGCCCCATCTGTCCAGTTTCATTGTCATTCAATTGTGCTGAACGTCTGTCTATCACTTTACCGTCAATCAATTGATCCATTTCATCGAGCAAAGCCAATGTAGGTTTAGCCGAGAAAATACCTTGTTGAGATTGGCCGTCCATTCCTCTTAAAAACAAGTAATAAACCCCACCAAAATGTTGTTCATAACTGTAATCTGCAACGCGGCTGCGTAAGAAACGGTGCAGAGCCAACGCGTAGATTTGATATTGCAGATCGTAACGGTGGTCGGCCATCGCCGATTTCAATGCCTCACCATGGTAGACGGCAACGTCATCACCTAAATGGTTCGATTTCCAGTCGAGCACATAGTATTTACCTTGATGCTCGAACACCAAATCGATGAAGCCTTTCAACATGCCTTGCACGGTTTGGAAGCCTAAGTCACCCGCTTTGGCCGATAACGGATCGTGATATTGAATGGTTTGATTCAATTCAGATGCGGCCAACACTTCGATCGGCAACAAGAACTCCATTTCGACTAATCGTTGAGTCGAGTCTTTCTCACTTAGCTTTAGATTTTTGCCATCCAACGCGGTGTTCAGCACCGTATCAACCAGTTGTTGAAGCACAGGTAACCACTCTAGTTCGTATTGCTCCGACTCTAATAAGTGAGTGATTACTTGCGTGTTATGTTCACTGGTTGCTGGCTCAGTAAATTCAACATCCTCAAACAAGGTGTGCAAGAAGGTACCTGGGCGAGCGCCGCGAGGGAACGTGAATATAGAACGTTCAGGTTCAATCAGTTCCGACTCATCTTGTTCATCAGCCGAGTCAATATCGAAACCAGACACCTCAATGGTAGCGTCATGGCTCGCGCCGTGACTGCCTTGTTTTACAAGCCCTGAATAACTGGTGATACGCCAAGCTCGGTCAATTGAAGCTTTAAGTTCATTGGCCTGTAAGTCGTCACTCACTTGCTCTGTTTGCACAAAAACTTGTTCGTGAGCGGTTGGTGTTTCAGACAGCAATACGCTTGAATTCTTACCCTCAATCGCTGACAGAGCTTGATGTAACTCAGCGATGCCTTGCTCTTGTCCGTTTTGAACCAAGTAGCCCATGGCACTTAAGTGAACGCCGGTCGGCTCTTTGGTTGAACGCCCTTTACGTAAAGGAGCCATACCAATAAAACAGCCATAAACGGCACGAGTAAGCGCCACGTAAATCAAACGCAGGTCTTCCGCGAGTCGCTCTTTATCGGCTTGCGCCAAAGCACTGTCGCTACCGGTAATATCAAGCACTGTGGTATCTGATTCGTGATCGTAGAACTTGCCTTCACTCGCTTCACGGTAACTCGCGACAAACGGCAAAAATACGAGGTCATATTCCAAGCCTTTTGATTTGTGGATGGTAACGATTTGAACCAAGTTTCTTTCTGATTCAAGACGCTGAATGTCATCCTCACTCCCGCCTAAACCATTTTGAGCATCGGAAATCGCTTCTGCTAGCCAACGCAACAAGCCATAGTCGCTATCAAGCTCTTGCCTTGCTTGTTGTAGCAATTCGCCTATGTGCATCAAATCAGTAAGTGAGCGCTCACCATTTTCTTCTTCTAGTAAGCGTTCCGCGAGATGGCGTTTACTAATAACGCTACGCAGCATTGGTAGCACGCCACGCTGCAGCCACAACTTACGATATTCTCGAAATTCGTTAACGACGTTCTCCCACACCACTTCATCGTTGTTGAGTTCATCCAATGATGCGGCATCCAGAGCAAACAACTCAGAGGCCAAACTCGCGCGCAATGCACGGTCGTTTTCAGGTGTCAGCACAGCTTGTAGTAAGCGTTGGATATCTTGTGCGACTAAGCTGGTAAACACACTATCTCGGTTCGACAAATACACACTCGCGATACCTTGCTCAGACAGCGCGTTCTTAATCAGACGACCCTCACTACCGGTTCTAACCAAGACAGCAATATCCCCCGCATTCACGGCATGTTGTTTTTTGCCGTTATCAAAATAGGCTTGCTGGTTTTGAGAAGCGGTCAGAATGGTTTGAATTTGACTCGCTGTCGCTTCTGCCATTGCCTTGTGATATTCACCTTTCGGCAATGGCTTATCTTCAGCCTCTTGCAGCCAAAAGGTCAGTGCGTGTTGAGTCTGGCCATTCATCACCCATTGGCGTTTGTCAGCAGATGGACTGGCAGCAACGGGCAAAAATGGAATGTCTTGATCGTAGATAAACGGACTGTCCGAATTCATAAACACTTGGTTTACTGCGCTGACCATATCAGCACTCGAACGCCAGTTAGTCCCTAACGTATAGTGAGCACTAACTTGGTTTCTTGCCTTAATGTAGGTAAAGATATCCGCGCCACGGAAACCGTAGATAGCCTGCTTCGGGTCACCGATCATAAACAGACCACACTGCGGATTATCGAGGTAGATTCGGCTAAAAATACTGTATTGCAGCGGATCGGTATCTTGGAATTCATCGATCATCGCCACCGGGTATAAGGTACGGATTCTTTCCACCAGCAGCGATTGCTCATCCACATCAATCGACGCGGATAACTGAGTCAACAAGTCATCAAACGACAACCACTGCTTCTGCTGCTTAGCCTTGGCGAGCATAGTTCGACAGTGGGTGATCGCATGCGCCAATAACGGAGCTTTCAAGTCAGCTGGGTGATTTAAGAAATCTTCAATCGCTTCGAAAACGGCATGCTGAGGCGCGGTGCCTTTCGGTGTTTTTTCAATTAACGTGGCTTGAGAGAACTTCTCTAACTTGTCTGGATATTGATAATCATGAGTGTCGCTCTGCGCCCATGCTGTGACCGCTTCTAACCATGTTGGCAGAGACTTCTTGGTGTAACTGCGCTTGTTCACATCTGAACTTGAGATCAAAGCCAAAAAGTCCGCTTCAGACTCACACCACAGCGCTTTGAGTTGCTTCACTTTGTCTAGGTTCTGCTTGTGCAGAGTTTGTAAGTCACCCGACATCGCTTCTACGGTTAGCTTCAATGGAGAACCCGTCAGATAACGATTGACGTCTGCTAATAACGCAGCCGGTGAGCCCCAAATATTACGAACCTCACCAGCCAGTTGAATAGGCAGCGGGTAAAACTGCTTACGCCAATAGTCAGCAACCACTTGCGCTTTCAGATGACTTTCATCGGTCACAAATTCATTATCAAAACGGCTTCCAGACTCAAAGGCATTTTGAGTCAACATTCGCTGACAGAAGCCGTGAATGGTGTAGACAGCCGCTTCATCCATTTGCCTTTCCGCATTAAGCAGTGTTTTCGCAGCGCCAGCGTGGTCTTCGATCTCTTGCAACAAAGGAGCAATCACTGGGTCATCACTTTGCCCGCGAGCAAACGCTATGCGTGCATCATGGATTCGGGCACGAATACGATCCCGCAGCTCTGCGGTTGCCGCTTCGGTAAAGGTCACTACCAGGATTTGATCTACGGTCAGTGGCTCATGGTGTCGGGTAGCTTCTGTAAGCTCACCTTGTGGTGCTGCCGTGCCGTGCCCGAGCAGTAGGCGTAAGTACAGGCCGGCGATGGTAAATGTTTTACCCGTACCCGCCGATGCTTCAATTAAACGCGCGCCATGAAGTGGAAACGTCATGGTATTGAGTGTCTGTGGAGCAATTACCTGAACACTGCTTGTGGTCGTCATGCCTTACTGCCTTCTGATAAATATGTTGTTACAAATGTGACCTAGCGTGGAAAACGTCATTCAATTTACGTCCTACGCTGATTTGTTAATAGTTAGTGCGATCTCTCTCACGGATCAATTCAGATCGCCTCGCTACTATGCGCCCACGAGTTCAGGAGCGCGTACGAGTTTTTTACTTTACGGCGTTACTTTGAACCACAGAATAATGGTCCCTCTGACCTGTGGCCGTACAGCGAACGCCCTACACTAATAATGATTTACTGGCGGCCACTTTATTTCCTGTACCTTGCTTCTGTTCACCTTGATTCCCTTTACCTGGAAAGTAAGCACCCCAAATGCTTACCAGCGACTCTCTTTCGTTTTTCATTAATTCAGCGCACACGCTACTGATCTTGTCGATCACAGCCACTTACTCCTGATCTTCCAGATCGGCAGCAGCCAACCTTGCCGCCTGTAACACAAGCGTTGAATACATACGCGACTCAGCCGCCAGCTCCTCGTCCCACTTAGGCCAAATACGCGAGATGTAGCTATCTCGACCCTCGCCCGTGAAAGCGAAGCTATCATTAAAAGTATCGGCCATTTTCTTGAGCGACTTCTCTTCATCATCGACCCATTTACCACGGCTAAAGCCCGCTTCAACGCCAGCCAAGGCGGTTTTCGGGAAGTAAGGTAATGGTGCTGTCATGCCTTGATAAAACAATCGCACTAACTCAGCCAGCAAACTCTTCGCTTGCTGCGCATCGCCGATAGGTTGTAGCGTTTGATGAACCACACCTTCTTTTCTGTCGTAGCCAATAATATGAGTCGTTTTTCCGTGTCCCATCACCGCGCAACATAGATGATCAATCCACGCGGCCAAATAATCTTGCGAGCGTATTTTACCGCTACGGAAACGAACTAGACCCGATTGATAGTTTTGAGTCAGCCAACCCATCAAGCGAACAGGTTTGCCTTCGCCTAACACATCAAATTCGATATTCACTTCGAGATCTTGTTGTGGTGATCCGCTCACAAATCGAATCTCTTTGGCTAAGTCTTCCGCTTGAACACGGTTGGTTTCAAATTCGATATCACCAAAAGCGCCAACCGGTAATCGACCTTGTGCTTTTTGCTCAGAGACAAACAGTCGAACCGCTTCATCCGCCCCTTCAGGGTGATCAAGCAACACTTGTAGCAACGCATCTTTGAGCTGGAAGCTCTCTAGTCCATTAAGTACGAATGGTTCATCGTCTTCCATTACCGGAAGCGGTGGTTCAAACACCACTTTTAGACGACGGTTAAAGAAGTACTGTACTGGCAAGCGCCAGAAACGTTGCAGCTCAACCAAATCGAGTTCTAACGGATAGGTTGCACCAAGCAAATAGTCATCCAAGGCACGATTGAATTCACCACTGCGCTCACCGGAACGGTTAGCTGCAGGAAGCCATTCTTTGGCGTAGCTCAATACATGACTTGCATCACCTTGTGTAAAGGCTGCCGGGCTAAATGGCGTCATGGTGTGTTCAAAACTGATCGCTTGAGTCAGCTTGATACCAGAATCATCACTTGGTAGCGCTTGGTCTTCACTTAGGCAGTAGTTCTGCTGGCAGTACTCTATCAACTCTGAAACCAATACCGACGGCACTCGCTCAGTATTATCTTGAATCGAACGGCCGACATAGCTTATGTACAAACATTCTTGCGCTGACAACATCGCCTCTAAGAATAGGTAGCGGTCATCATCACGACGAGAACGGTCTCCGGGACGAGCTAGACTCTTTTTGCCTACGCCATTCGGCGAGCGAGTTTGGGCGCTCATCAAATCAAAACCTTCTGGTGGCATTGAGCGCGGGTAAACACCATCATTCATGCCTAATAGACAAACGGTTTTGAACGGAATAGAACGCATCGGCATCAGCGTACAGAAGTTAACTTGTCCCGCTAAGAAACGCTGACTAATACGCGCGCCCGACAGTTTATTATTCAAGTACTGATAGATAATGCTTGGCGATAGCTCTTGTTCGTACAAGGCATCATCAAGCTGTTCATTCAGTTGAGAAAGTGCATCGCGAATCGACTTAAGCACCACCTCACCTTCTAACTCAACCGCAAAGAAATCATCAATCATTTGCAGCAAGGTTTCACGCCACATGTCGATAGATTGCGTCTCAGCAAGGCGTTGACGGTAATGAGCAATGCGGTCAATAAAATGCGCTAACTTACCTGCAAGTTCGGCGTTAATGCCCTGAACTTCGTTATAAGCGGCAATTGGAGAGTGTTCAGTTTCAAACAAACCTGCAGAATCCGACATCGCATAGCCCAGTAGCATTCGCTGGATACCAAATAGCCAGGTATTTTGTTCAGTAGCAGGTAAGTCAAATTCAGTTGCGGTAGAAGAATCGACACCCCAACGGATACCCGCTTCTTCAACCCACTGCTTAGCTTGTTCAAATTGAAATTCATCAATACCGAAGCGTGCCATCATCGCTGGGATTTCTAATAACTCTAGAAGTTCAGAAGCTAAACAGCGCGTGTTTGGTAGCGCGACTAGCTGCATGAACGCCGTCAAAATTGGGCTCTCTTGATCTGCGGTTCTATCTGAGATTGAATATGGGATATAGCGCTCACCCGGGGCATTACCAAATACCGCCTGAATCGCAGGGCTGTAGGCATTGATATCTGCCACCATCACGATGATATCGCGTGGCTTTAGTGTCGGGTCAGCGTCAAACATTGCTAACAGCTGATCATGAAGAACTTCAACCTCACGCATTGGGCTGTGACAAGCATGTACAGTCAACGAGCGATCGCCCAGCTCAACCACTTGTTTATGGTTGCTGGAGTCTAAGATGTGATCGTCTTGGTGCTCTTCTAACTCAAGAATATCAGCTTGCAGTTGATGCAGCAGGCTGTCTCTCTCGACATCAATAAAGAACTCATGCTCTTCGCTGTCTGATTGAGACAGCAAGAACAGGTTATCTCTGCCCAGTTTACCCATAGACGCAAGTAAGCTATTACCGACCGCTTGGCTGGTATGCAGTTCGTCTTCAATATTGGCTTCAATGCCATCTTTTAATGGTGAGACTTCGCCTTCTAGCTGAGGTAAACCATCAACCAAAGCAAACTGCTTACGACGCTGCGCTTCCACTCTCGCCAAGTATTTACGGTCACGAATATCGCCCCAGTAATGTTGGCAAGGGTTGGTAAACATCAGGTGGACATCAATCTGTTCGCCAAGTGCTTTCAAAGCATCCATGTAGCGAGGAGGCAGTGACGAAATACCAAACACAAACAAACGTTTCGGCAGGTGTTGTAGTTGACCTTGTTGATTAGCTAACGCTTCAATGAAGTCATGATACAAATTACCACGGTGATATTTCGATTGGCCTTGAGAGAGCGTTTGCTCGTAGAGTGCCTTCCACAAAATTGGCTGCCAAGCGTGCTCTTGCTGCCCTTCACTATCAATTAATTCTGCAACGGGTTCTCCCGCTTCCCACATCGCCATCCACTCAGGTCGGTATACCAAATAGCCATCGAAGATATCAGCAATTTTCTCAGCTAATTGATACAACTTAGAGTCATCTTCGTCGTTTTCAAGATAGCGCTGTAGGGGTAAGAAATCAGGGTGGTCAAGTTTCGCGGGTAACAAACTCATCAGCTTCCACGTCATCGCTTCTTTATTAAAAGCACTGCGTTTCGGTACATCAGGAAGCACTTGGGTAAACATATCCCAAATGAAGGTTGCTGGGAGAGGAAAATCGATATTTGCTGCTACACCAAACTCTTTGGCGAGTTCCATCTTAAGCCATTGAGACATACCAGGGCTCTGAACCAAGATCTGCTCTTTTTCGAAAGGATTGGCTAAAGGGTCACTTTTGATTAAGTGAACGAGAAGGATTTTTAAAGTATCAACTTTATTGGAATGATAAACAGTAAACAAAGTGCACTCACGCTAATCTTGCCACAATATAGTGCCAGATTAGCATAAGTGCTGAGTTTGGATGAGGAATATAAGCTTATGAAATACCGAAAGCTTAAGCTTCGTTTATCTTTTGAACTATTGCCTCTTACAATCTACCCGCTACCGCGCCTAAAACACGATGAGGTTTGTAGTTCATGTAGTAACGAACAGCGACATAACCCACAACCAACGTAGCCACAATCAATTCAAGATACGCTAGGCCAAACACTTGATTGATGTAATGCGCTTCAATACCTTGTGCTTGCATCCACGCAGCCAGTTTAAACAAGGCTGTTGCACCAATCACGATTGGGAAGGTAAACGCTGCATAACCAGGGCTAAATGGAAGACGAAGTAGTTTGAAAAACGCCATATAGATAATGAACGTCATCAACACTGCAATACCAAATAGTAAACCAATGATCACAGGTGAAGGGCTAGCAGTAACGGTTAAGTAACCCGCCAAAGATAGGCTTGCAGGTGCTGCCATAATCGCAATCGTTGGTTTTGCAGCATCTGGCACTTCGTGAGAGAAGATCAAACGGTAAACCATGATTGGGAGCATTACTGCGTAAACCAATAAGCCGAATACCAAAGTCGCGTTAGCTACTGGCTCTAAAACTGGATTACCAGAGAAAGAGACGTCAGCGACGATAATACCGATCGGTGGCACAAACCAGCTTGGCACCATGTGGTGAATCTCAAAGTTTTTAGCTCTGTGGTACAAAAAGCTCATTAGAAACACAACGTGCAAAGCCACAGAAGCTAACCACATAGCTTCTTGTAAGAATTGAGAGATTGGCGCCAAAGACGCTGACACCACCATGCACCCCATTGCAAATGTTGGTACCACACTGCCGACAACAGGGTGAGCAAGATCTTCACGAAGTAAATGACCGTGAATCAAAAATTTCACAGCTAAAACAAGAAGCAATACCGCTGCAATAGCTGCACTGATCCACTGGACTAAGCCTGGGGTGTGCAAAATACCTTGTGCGACTAAAACGCCATCCCAGCACCAGCCTAAGCTTGCGATTGCTAGTGCTAACCCTGCCATGGGTGTTGGAGCTCCTGTTAATCTATATTTAATACGTTGAATCATGTCAGCCTCTCTTAAACTTAATTCACTAAACTTGTGAACTCATCAGCTTGTTGAAGCCATAATACGCTTGCGCTTCGTTAAACAATATCCAATTATATATAACAAGTGTTCATCAATACTGAACAGAACCCGTTTTCACCAGCAGAGCAAAACTAGGAATCTGATGGCTAATATTTCAATTAAACAACTCAAAGTGTTTGTCACCATTACCCAGCATTCGACGCTTACCGCAGCATCAGAAGCGCTGTTTTTGTCTAAAGCTGCGGTCAGCATGGCACTAGGCGAAATGGAGAAACAACTCGGCCACTCTCTATTTGACCGGGTCAACAACCGATTAATTCTCAACCAAGAGGGACATAAGTTACTTCCTTTGGCTGATGAAATACTTCACCGAGCTGCGGGTATTGATGTTTTGTTCCGTGACGACCAGCCTTTAAGTGGCAATTTAAAGGTCGGCGCGAGTGACACGATTGGTAATCAGGTCGCACCGTTTATTTTGTCAGGTTTTCGTAAACGAACTCAGCACCAGGATCAAAGCTTGTTCATTTCAAACAGTGCACTGATCTGTCAAAAGTTGGTGGATTATGAACTTGATATCGCGCTAATTGAAGGAAAAACATTACACCCTGAACTCATTTCGAGTCAGTTTAGCAGCGATGAAATGTGTATTATTGTTAGTAATCAACATCCTCTCGTTTCAAAAGAAAAAGTAACTTTAAGCGATTTAGAAGGCAGCCATTGGATTCTACGTGAATCAGGCTCAGGGACTCGCGAGTTTTTCCTTCGTGCCGTCGCACCACGTATCGAACACTGGTATGAATCTTTTGAACTCAACACGACAGAGGCGATCATCAATTCGGTTTCTGCCAATCTTGGATTCGCGTGTTTATCACGATTGGCGGCGCAACGAGCGATTGATTCAGGCCGGGTGAAAGCGCTCGATGTGCCACTCGACATGAAACGACGTTTCTGGATGCTGGTACATAAAGACAAATACCAGAGCCCGCTGCTGAAATCTTTCATGAGTTATTGTGAAGACTGGGCTACACATCAAGATTGAGGCCGCATAGTTGGGGCTCCAACTGGACTTTTAACATCAGAAACTGTATAAAAAGCCAGTAAAATTTATCAAACTTAGAGGATTAACCATGGCTGTTATCGTCAAGTACGTGGTGGAACGCAACGGAGAAGAGAAAATGACTTTTACCTCTAAAGCCGAAGCTGACGCATACGACAAAATGCTGGATATGGCTGATGAGCTTTTTGAACTGTTAGGCAAAAGCGATTTAGTTGAAGATGAAGGCAAGCAAGAAGAACTTGCAATGTACCTAGCGAAGAACAAAGAAGAAGTTCTTTACGCATTAGGTGCTAAGCGTAAGCCAGCTCCGAAAAAAGCTAAGAAGCTTGAAGCTGTTGAAGACGCAGAAGAAGATGCAGCTTAACTAGCTGATACCTTTCTAAAAAACGTCAATGACGCCTCTAATCAGAGTTCGTTATTGGCGTTTTTTTATACTTTTCGAAATATAATGAAGCTTGTTTATAGTCGAAATCGCTCTAAACATTCGCTTGCACAAAAGTGTGATAAAGATCTAATCTATAGCCATCAGGTGATGGGGTTCCACCTAAGCTTTTGCTTCAACCGCCCGTTCTTTTCGAACAGTGCTAATGACTCCTACAGAATCGAAAACAGGTAATACTGTTGGATGTATCGCTATTCCTCCATTTTGAAATGGACTTAGTCTATTGAGACCAAGACCCATGACACCTTTGGATTATCGATACTCAAGATCTGTAGTGAATTAGCCGCACCTCTTCCAACACGTCCTGTTTTCTCAACGCCCTAGGTCTTAAATGGCTCTACAAGTGAGAAAACATTATGCACTACTCTTCAGAAATTCAATCAATGTGCCCTATTCAAAGGGGTGACCTTCACAATTCAGCTCCAATTCCAGTTGAAGGCGCAATGGTTAGCCCAAAAGATGTCATCGCTATTTCTGGCTTAAGCCACGGTGTTGGCACTTGTGCACCACAACAAGGTGCTGCAAAACTGACTCTTAACGTAAAAAACGGCATCATCGAAGAAGCACTAATCGAAACGATTGGTTGTTCAGGCATGACTCAATCAGCCGCGATGGCCGCTGAAATCCTCACCGGAAAAACTATCCTAGAAGCACTTAATACAGACTTAGTATGTGACGCTATTAACGTAGCCATGCGTGAAATCTTCCTGCAGTTTGTTTACGGTCGAACTCAATCAGCTTTCTCTGAAGGTGGTCTAGAAATTGGCGCTGCATTAGAAGACTTAGGTCAAACACAGCGCAGCCAAGTGGGTACCAGTTACTCAACCGCTGCAAAAGGCGTACGTTACCTAGAGCTTGCAGAAGGTTACGTGACCAAGCTTGCACTTGATGATCACAGCGAAGTGATTGGCTACGAATATCTCAACCTCGGCAAAATGATGAAGGCGATTAACCAAGGCGTGCCAGCGAATGAAGCGGCCGACCTTGCGACAGGGACCTATGGCCGCTTCGATGAAGCCGTGACCACTATTAACCCACGCCAACACTAATTGCCAATTTAGAGGAAAGATATGATGAACACTCAATTTAATGAATCAGTAACTCGCGTATTGGCAGAAATGAACTTCGACTCTTTGGAGCAAGCTGACCAATACTGTAAAGCCCACAACGTTGATCCAAAAGCGCTAGTGATGGATACCCAACCTATCGCTTTTGAAAGCGCTGCAGATGCTTATATCCTTGGCTCAGCACTGGCGTTATTTCGTAAAGCCACCAGCGCAGAACAAGCCGCTAATATTATTGGTGAAGGTCTTCAAGCATTCACCAAACCTGGCAGTGTTGCTGAACAACGCCAAGTTGGTATTGGACATGGCGCGCTAGCCGCTCGTCTTCTCAATGAAGAGAGCCACTGCTTCGCCTTCCTAGCGGGTCACGAATCTTTTGCTGCAGCAGAAGGTGCGATTAAAATTGCGCTAAACGTCAACAAATCACGCAAAAACCCATTGAAAGTGATCTTAAATGGCCTAGGTAAAGATGCGGCTTATCTTATCTCGCGCATCAACGGCTTCACTTACGTGCGCACTCAATACGATTACCAAACAGGTGAACTTGTTGAAACTGAACGTCGCCGTTTCTCACAAGGCCCTCGCGGCGACATCTTGTGTTACGGCGCTGATGATGTACGTGAAGGTGTGGCTATCATGCACAGAGAAGAAGTGGATGTCAGTATTACGGGTAACTCAACCAACCCTACTCGCTTCCAACACCCTGTAGCGGGTATCTACAAAGCAGAACGTACTCGCCAAGGTTTGCCATACTTCTCAGTAGCTTCAGGCGGCGGTACAGGTCGAACATTACACCCAGATAACGTAGCAGCAGGCCCAGCGTCTTACGGCATGACAGATACCATGGGCAGAATGCACGCTGACGCCCAGTTCGCAGGTAGCTCTTCTGTTCCTGCTCACGTGGCGATGATGGGCTTCATCGGCATGGGCAATAATCCAATGGTCGGTGCTACAGTTGCATTGGCTGTCGCAGTGAGTGAATCTCAAAACGCATAGCGCCAAAACGAGCTCCACCGTCGGCCTGTTATATAGAGGCCGTTGTGTCGAGCTTAATAATTGAGAAACTCGCAATAACGCGCGACCAAAACTCTACCCCTATCACTAAAATCAAACAGTCAGCCTTGTGCTGGCTGTTTTTTATTCATACTTGCTCTACTATCTATTTCTAATAATTATTTGTATCTAAGATTAAATACACTAGCCATTAGTATTTAACTGCATCTTTTCAAAGGAATAATATGAAAGAGCTCATCATTCATACCATTACCGTGTTCATGGGCTTTTTTGCCATCATGAACCCAATCGCTAATACGCCAATCTTTCTTGGATTAACCGGTGACAATGACAGGGAAACGGTCAAGTCCATCGCCTTCCGTTCAGTGTTTATCGCATTCGTCATCGTCAGTACGTTTGCACTCTCTGGCAAACTGATCTTTGACCTCTTTGGTATCACGCTTTACGCACTGCGTATCACGGGCGGTATTCTGGTCTTTTTGATTGGCTTTCACATGCTACAAGGCGACTCAACACACGCCAAAGCGAAAGAGAAGGTCAACTCAGATGCCCAACGAGACGCGGCGCTAAGTATCGCAGTTTCACCTTTAGCTATGCCAATACTGGCCGGCCCGGGCACCATTGCCACTGCGATGAACTTTGCCAGTACCGAGGGGATTTACGAGACCATCATCACCATCGTCGCCTTTGGTCTACTGTGTACTTTAACCTATGTATTATTTGTATTCGGCGAACGCTTCGTGAAAGCCGTTGGGCCAAGTGCACTGAATGTGATTACTCGAATGATGGGTTTGATACTAGCGGTAATCGGTATGCAGATGTTGATTGAAGGTATTGAACAAGCTCATAAGGCGCTGTTTGTTTAAGCTCAGACTACAAAAATCTAAAACAAAAATAGCCAGCGATTCGCTGGCTATTTTCTTTTACTGTTAATCTATACCCTTGTCTTTTAAGGCTTTGAATAACAATAAATAACGCTCCGACAAGTGCGGTATCAGTACTATTTATATTCCATCGTTGTTGTTTCAAACCCTAGTGGTTCTAGTACTTTCTTATGCTCAGCCCAAGAGATAAATGATTCAGCATCAGTATTACATATGTCACCTGAGCCTTCCGCACATGGTTTAATACCACCGTCATAGATGACGCTATACTTCTCGGTACTTCCATCGTATGACAAGTTGTTAACTTTGTAAGTTTTAAAACTATCGCCTGAAATAACTATGTCTTGACGATCTGTTGATGTTAATTGAGCATCGCCTAATACATTCCAACCATCACTACCGCTTGCATTATAGTTATTAACGATAACAGTGTAGTCAGCGGCATCGTTCATTGTCGCCCATACTGGGTTTACTTCTGTTCCAGTATTTACCTCTAGATTCGTAACTGTACCTGATACACCTTTCACATCTTCTGTAAACGTGTAACGCATACCCGATACATACGGGAACTTACCAGCATGAGCACCTTCAGCAAGCGTCGGCTCAATTGTGCTGTCAATAAGGTTTCGAATCACCTCGCCTTTCACTGTTAAAATCGACAGGTAGTTCGAGAATGGTAATAATTCTAGCGTAGCGTTACCTTCCCTGAAATCACCTGACGCGATATCCGTTCGAACACCACCAGCTCCCACCAAACCAATCTGGACATTTTTACCGGTAACAGTTGCTACCGACGCTTGATTTGCCCAATAAATCATACCTTGAGCTATCATAGGTGCAACATCAGAACCGTGCACATCTGTTCCAGCATCACCAGGACGACGCTCATGACTGATTTCAGTCGGTGCGGCTGCAACAACATCACCATATGCAGCTTCAAGAGCAGGCTTATAAGTCGCGTCGATACGGGTTCTTAAATCAACATCTTCATTTTTAATCGTGATTTTATCGTTATCATCAATAAACGAAGTTACATCATCTTTATCAGAGCTAACCATTTGATGTTCTCGATGAGAATCATGATAAAACTCATCATTTGATAATAAAGTATTATTCCCAACACATGATAGGAGGTTGCCATTTATATCAAATGCTACATCAACGTCTCCGATAGCTTCGGCATACTGACCAGCTTGAACCACACAAGTATTTTGTGCCTTATCTTTTTGCGGGATCATTTCGGCGTAAATACCATTATTACCTTGGTCAAGGTCGGTAAAATCACCAAGTAAAGTATGAGAATGACCGCCAACAATAATATCGATACCCGTTGTATTGGCAGCTAGATCCTTATCGGCAGCATTTCCTATATGTGATAGAACAATGATTTTATTCACACCCTTGGTTTTTAAATCATTTATAGTGGCTTGAGTTGCTGTAATTTGGTCACTAAATGTCACATCACCAGTCCCGGTAGCTATCGTTGGCATATCCCCCAAAACAACACCGATTACCGCAACAACTTTCTCATCATCACTTGCATCAGAAACAGAGGTAATTGCTCTTTTTTCTGAGCCTTCAAATGCAAACAGTTGATAAGGGTATAAATTATCTACATTACTTAAAGACTGATCTTTTGATGCATCCATATTATTTGCTAATATCGGAAAACTAACCGTATTGATGAACGATGCGAGCTTGTCGGTATCTAAGTCGAATTCATGGTTCCCAAGTACCATTGCATCTAACCCCATCTGGGACAATAAGTCTGCGTTTGCAGCACCTTCATTTAGCTTAAAGTAAGCGGTACCTTGCCATGCATCACCACCATGCAAGAATAACAAAGGTTCTTTGTCTGCTTTAGCCCCTGCTTTGATATCGTCAGCGGCTTTCAATAGGCGAGGATAGCCGCCAAATTCGTTATAAACCTTCTTGCCATCAGCACCCATAGTAAAACTGGATTTTACAGGATCAAAATTTGAGTGAGTGTCATTCACATGTGCTATGCGCAATGTCATATCGGGAACAATAATATCGTCACTGTCCGAGCCACAACCAACCATCGCTACGCCGATAGAGAGCACCAGTAAAGACTTAGTAAAATTCATAGAAGATCCTTTATTAATCGTTTTAATGTCGTTATGGCTGGAAATATACTTATATCCTTAAGTGTTTTAGTGATCGCTATCTTAATTACACAGCGGAAAAACTGAGTAATTACTCGGACTGTAGGCACAAGCGATTAATCAACAGAACTCGATTAATTCCGATACTAAACAGATATTTATAAAGAATTTGTGACTAGCTCTATTGATATAGCGAACAAGAGACTTCTTTCTAAGTGCAGATTTGGGATGAGAATGGAGCGGTGCAAAGCAGCTTAAGCAATGATCAATACAATAAGCTCAGAGAGTAATATCCGGATAATGAAAACTATCGCCAGAAAGACAAGCAATATCATTTTACAGACTTTATCCCGATACGCCCTTTCATAACGAGAGCGCTCTCTTTATGATGAACGCAATTAAATTAACTTTGCTAACGGCAGCGCTTGTTATTCGAGCCGCTGTTATGAAATAGCAAAATCAAGACTCAACACATGGAGATTCAACATGGCTTACTTTTCACTAGCCTTCGGTACGGCAACCAAAAACCGCGACAATAAAATCATTGAAGCGTTCTTCCCTAACCCACTTCTAAACCCAAGTGACGCTCTTGTTGCGGCTGTGGCTGAAGTATCAGGTTACACTGAAGGCAACCAAGCTATCGAAATCTCTGCTGCACAGAGCGCGGAACTAGCGAGAGCATTCGCAGCAAACGACGATGCAGCAAACGCATCTTTCGCAGAAAAAGCAGCAGCATCTGAGCAGCCACTTGTTCTTGTTGTTCTTGCGACTGACGAGAAGCCAGCATCGGTTGCTGAAGGCTTCCTAAAGCTTCAACTTATCTCTAACCGCCTAGTTCAACCGCACGGTACAGTACTGGACGGCATCTTCGGCCTACTGCACAACATCGCATGGACAAACGAAGGCCCAATCGATCTTCCTGAACTAGCTGAGCGTCAAATCGAAGCTCGCCTAGCTGGTCGTGCTCTATCTGTAGATTGCGTAGACAAGTTCCCTAAAATGGTGGATTACGTGGTACCAACAGGTATTCGTATTGCTGACACTTCTCGTGTTCGTCTTGGCGCACATGTGGGTGAAGGCACAACGGTTATGCACGAAGGTTTCATCAACTTCAATGCAGGTACAACTGGCGTAAGCATGGTTGAAGGTCGTATCTCTGCTGGTGTTGTTGTAGGTAACGGTTCAGACATCGGTGGCGGCGCTTCTATCATGGGTACGCTATCTGGTGGCGGTACTATGGTTATCTCTATCGGCGAAAACTGCCTACTAGGCGCAAATGCAGGTCTTGGCTTCCCAATGGGCGACCGCTGTACTGTTGAGTCTGGCCTATATGTGACTGCTGGTACGAAAGTTCGCATGCTAGATAAAGAAGGCAACGAAGTAGAAATCATCAAAGCGCGTGACCTAGCTGGCGTTTCTGATCTTCTGTTCCGTCGCAACTCGATCACTGGTCAAATTGAATGTCTAGCGAACAAGTCTGCTGTTGAACTGAACAGCGAGCTACACAGCAACAACTAATTTAAGCGCTAGATGCTAAATTACTAGATACTAAAAAATACGAAGCCGCTGGGGTTAACTCCAGCGGCTTTTCTTTTATTAGTCTCTAGCTGAAAGGGTTACGCTTTCTCTGCGGCTAGCTGTTCAAGCGCTTGAATAGAGGTCTCTGATACTAGCGTGCCATCCATGTAGTAGCTGACCTTATCGCCATCACGAACACCCGTCAGAACGGCTTTCTGGCCATCGTTGTAGGTGATGTCCATGCGAATGGTGTTCTCATCGATTTGTTGCATCTCACCCCATTCAATCTGGCGATTATTGAAACCAAGTGGCGCTTCTTTTAGTGAATCATCAAGGCTGTCGTTCACATCAATCATGGTGTCGACTTTGCTATCAAAGATGTGAGGCGCGCCTGTGAGTGGGTTTTTACCCGCCCAGAATTCGATTGAGTTAAAGACAATGTAATCGGCTGCGGTGGTTAGTGCGTAAACCGGAGCAAGCAAGAAGTTGACGCCTGCACGAGCGTAACGGTTATCTACCACCTCGACGTTGAACTTCATTAATTTCCCAGTAACCGCGTTACTACCTACACACCCAGCTAACGACATAACAATCGCTGCCACTGCAACGGCTTTTGTAATTGTTGTTTTCATAGATCCCTCTTATGCCACGATGATTGATTCAGTTTTTGCATAGCCGAACGAAGCTTTCCTTGCTCGAGTGCAAGAATTATTCGCCTAACAAATTGATTCCATAACATTTAGCGTAGTGGAGATTTTTAGAACAGCAAACTGCAAACCTCAATTGTTTCGCACCGGTTCCTAAATCTTAGGAAATAAAAAAGCGCAGACCTTTCGATCTGCGCTTTTCATTTTTGCATAACCTAGCCTAGATTAATGCGACCTGTAAGAAAGTGATTAACCTACATTCTTCCGAGCGTTTTGGAACATACGCATCCAAGCGCCATTCTCGCCCCAACCTTCTGGAGACCAAGAGTTTGCAACCGTGCGGAATACACGCTCTGGGTGAGGCATCATGATTGTCACGCGGCCATCCGTCGTTGTTAAACCAGTGATAGCGTTTGGCGAACCGTTCGGGTTGTTCGGGTATTGCTGCGTTTGGTTACCGTTGTTATCAACGTAACGTAGGGCAACTGTACCTGAGTTTTCAATCGCGTTTAGGTGGTCGTTGTCACGCACTTCTACGCGACCTTCACCGTGAGAAACCGCAATTGGCATACGAGAACCTTCCATGCCATTGAAGAATACGGAATCAGACTTCTGAACTTCAACTAGGCTGAAACGAGCTTCAAAACGCTCAGATTCGTTGCGAACGAAACGTGGCCAGTACTCAGCTCCTGGGATAAGTTCACGTAAGTTAGAAAGCATCTGACAACCGTTACACACACCTAGTGAGAAGGTATCTTCACGCTTGAAGAAGTTTTCAAACTGGTCACGCGTCGAATCGTTAAACAGAACCGACTTCGCCCAACCTTCACCAGCGCCTAGTACGTCACCGTAAGAGAAGCCACCACAAGCCACAAGCCCGTTGTACTCTTCAAGAACCGCTTGACCCGTTAGGATGTCGCTCATGTGAATATCTGTCGCTTCGAAACCTGCACGGTCGAATGCTGCTGCCATTTCCACGTGAGAGTTAACACCCTGCTCACGTAGAATCGCCATCTTAGGCTTAGCGCCAGTGTTGATGAACGGTGCAGCGATATCTTCATTTACGTCGAAGCTTAGTTTCACGTTCAGACCTGGGTCTGAGTTGTCTTTCTTCGCTTCGTGCTCTTGGTCAGCACATGCTGGGTTATCACGTAGACCTTGCATCTTATGCGTTGTCTCAGCCCAGATAGTACGTAGTTCAGTACGGTTACGTTGGATTACAACGTCTGCGCCTGACTTAATCACTACCTCGTCAGATGCTTCAACAGAGCCAATTACGTGTGAACACGCTTCTAGGCCATTTGCTGCAAGAGTAGAAAGAACTGCGTCTAGGTCGTCGTTGCGAACTTGGATTACCGCACCTAGCTCTTCGTTGAATAGTGCTGCTAGTGTGTCTTCGCCTAGCGCTGCAATATCAGCGTTAACACCACAGTGACCTGCGAACGCCATTTCAGCTAGCGTTACGAATAGACCACCGTCGCCTTTATCGTGGTAAGCGACAACTTGGTCGTTAGCCACAAGTGCTTGAACGCCTTCGTAGAAACCTTTTAGTTGTGCTGCGTTGTCTACGTCTGCTGGCTTGTCACCAAGCTGCTTGTAAACTTGCGCTAGTGCTGTAGCACCCATACGGTTTTTGCCGTTACCTAAGTCGATAAGAACTAGGCTTGTATTACCCTTGTCAGTGCGAAGTTGAGGCGTAATCGTCTTACGAACATCTTCAACACGTGCGAACGCAGTGATAACAAGAGATAGCGGAGACGTTACTTCTTTCTGCTCGCCATTCTCTTCCCACTTAGTCTTCATCGACATTGAGTCTTTACCCACAGGGATAGTTAGACCTAGCGCTGGACATAGTTCTTCACCAACTGCTTTCACCGCTTCGTAAAGACCTGCATCTTCACCTGGGTGACCCGCTGGAGACATCCAGTTAGCCGACAGTTTAATGTGTTTGATATCGCCGATATTGGTCGCTGCGATGTTTGTGATTGCTTCACCAACCGCTAGACGAGCAGATGCGCCGAAGTCTAGTAGTGCCACTGGCGTACGCTCACCAAGAGACATCGCCTCACCGTGGTAAGAGTCGTAACTTGCCGCAGTTACAGCACAGTTAGCAACAGGAACCTGCCATGGGCCAACCATTTGGTCACGAGCCACAAGGCCAGTTACCGAGCGATCACCGATAGTGATAAGGAATGTTTTCTCAGCCACTGTTGGTAGACGAAGAACACGGTCAACCGCTTCGTTCATCTCGATACCAGAACGGTCAATCGCTGGGTTATTTGCTTTTAGCGTTTTCGCGTCACGGTGCATCTTAGGTGTTTTACCTAAAAGGATGTCCATTGGCATGTCGATTGGCGTGTTGTTGAAGTGTGAATCTTCAAGTTTAAGTTCACGCTCTTCCGTTGCTTTACCAACCACTGCGTAAGGTGCGCGTTCACGCTTACAAATAGCGTCGAACGTTGCCATGTCTTCGTCAGCAACCGCCATTACGTAACGCTCTTGAGATTCGTTACACCAGATCTCAAGTGGGCTCATGCCCGGCTCATCGTTTGGCACATCACGTAGGTTAAAGATACCACCACGCTCGCCATCGTCTACTAGCTCAGGAAGAGCATTAGAGATACCGCCAGCGCCCACATCGTGGATAAATGCGATTGGGTTCGCATCACCTAGCTGCCAACAACGGTCGATAACTTCCTGACAACGACGTTCCATTTCTGGGTTTTCACGTTGTACAGAAGCGAAGTCTAGATCTTCAGAAGAAGAACCCGAATCCATTGAAGATGCCGCACCGCCACCAAGGCCGATGTTCATCGCAGGACCACCAAGAACGATTAGGCTTGCACCTACTGGGATCTCTTTCTTCTGAACGTGCTCATCACGGATGTTACCAAGACCACCAGCTAGCATGATTGGTTTGTGGTAACCACGTACTTCTTCACCAGCGTGAGAGTTAACTTTCTCTTCGTAAGTACGGAAGTAACCTAGCAGGTTTGGACGACCAAATTCGTTGTTGAATGCTGCGCCGCCAAGAGGACCTTCAAGCATGATATCCAGAGCAGTAACGATACGGCTTGGCTTACCAAAGTCTGTTTCCCAAGGTTGAACGAAGTTCGGGATCTTAAGATTAGATACAGAGAACGCAACCAAACCAGCTTTTGGTTTACCACCAATACCAGTCGCGCCTTCATCACGGATTTCACCGCCTGAACCTGTCGATGCGCCCGGCCATGGAGAGATTGCCGTTGGGTGGTTGTGCGTTTCAACTTTCATCAAGATGTGTGTTTTTTCTTGGTGGTAGTTGTATTGGCGAGTTTCTGGATCTGGGAAGAAACGACCGACTTCAGAACCTGTCATTACCGCTGCATTATCTTTGTAAGCAGACAGAACGTGCTCTGGTGTCGTTTCAAAGGTGTTCTTAATCATCTTGAACAATGATTTTTCTTGCTTAACGCCATCGATAGTCCAATCAGCGTTAAAGATCTTGTGACGACAGTGCTCTGAGTTCGCTTGTGCAAACATCATTAGCTCGATGTCAGTCGGATTACGACCTAGCTTCTCAGTGAAGCTTTCAAGAAGGTAATCGATCTCATCTTCTGCAAGTGCAAGACCTAGGGTAACGTTTGCTTTTTCAAGCGCTTTACGTCCGCCAGTTAATAGGTCAACTTCCGCATAAGGAGCAGGCTCAGCAACCGTGAATAGTGCCGCCGCTGATTCGAAGTCAGTGAAAACCACTTCCATCATACGGTCGTGCAGAATCGCTTTCAGCTCAACAAGTTGAAGCTCAGAAAGTTCAGAAGAGGTTTCAATGTAGAAAGCAGTACCGCGCTCTAGACGTGACACTTTAGCCAGCCCGCAGTTGTGTGCGATATCTGTTGATTTTGAAGACCAAGGCGAGATAGTGCCCGGGCGTGGCGTTGCAAGCAGCAGTAAACCTTCAGGTTCATGCTCTTCAATCGTTGGACCGTAAGTCAGTAGCTTTTCTAGCTTCTCAACTTCAGACTCATCTAGGTCTGCCGTTAGATCAGCAAAGTGGGCAAACTCAGCGTAAATACCTGTTACAGGTAAGCTTAATTCACGACAAAGCTCTAAAAGCTTGTTAACACGAAACTCAGATAGAGCTGGGGAGCCACGCAAAATTCTCATGTGCTTACGTCTCTTATGCAGTTGATTAAGGTAGTATTGGAATAAATTCAGTGGGTTATAGGAACAACCTAACTGTTTTCTTCGAAGCTATTCCCGAAGGTTGCCAAACCTATGCCGATTCCACCTCTTCAATGCGAGCGCATTATAAAGCATTTCTTTTTGTGACGTAACACCAAAAGCAACCGTTTGCGTGATTTTTTTTATCTTTCTGCGTAAATGGTACTTTTGCTGCATTTATCACCACTTTTACAACTGTTTAATTAAACCTACTTTGCCAGCCTTGCGGGGTTTGGTATAAAGGGGCTTCCACTTTTCGAGATTTCATTTTGATGCCTAAATTTACGCTCATCTTTTCGTCTAAGTTCCTTCTGCTCGCCATCGCCCTCTTTGGGTTGGCTGGATGTCAGATTGAATCTGAACCTAAAAGTGTCCTTGAGCAGATACGAGATCGTGGCGTTCTTCGTGTCGGCACCCTCAATAACCAACTCTCATATTACATCGGTCCTGATGGCCCTGCTGGCTTGGATTACGAATTAGCGCGTGAATTTGCGCAGGAGCTTGGTGTAAAGCTTGAGGTTAAACCCGCTTACCGTTTGTCTGGCCTGTTCCCTGCCCTGCAGAAAGGCGAAATCGATCTTATCGCAACCGGCTTAACGCAAAACAATAAACTGACACGCGCTTATCGTGCCGCACCTGCTTATTACTATGTAAGCCAACAGGTCGTATACAAAAAAGGCCAGTGGCGACCAAGAAATCTTGAACAACTGATCAATTTCGAGAATGAGCGTCAGGCTGAATTTGTAAAAGCGCAAACTGAATCAGAAGAGGCGGCGTCTACTGACACATTAACGCCATCTTTGGTTGTAGTGAAAGACTCACACTTTGAGCCAACACTAAAGCAGCTGCAAAAAACACACGATGACTTTATCTATGATGCGGTCGGCAATGCTGATATCAACGACCTGCTTAAAGAAGTCTCGACTGGGGAGCGCTTATTCACTGTGGCTGACTCAATTGAGCTGTCACTTGCACAACGTTTATACCCAGACGTAGCTTTGGCTTTTGAACTGACAGAAGACCAACCTATCTCTTGGTATTTGCAGAAGTCTGAAGATGAAAGCCTTTATGCTCTGTTGATTGAGTTCTTCGGTAACCTAAAACAGTCTGGTGAACTCGCTTCACTGGAAGAGAAATACATCGGCCACATCGGTACTTTTGACTATGTTGATACTCGTGCCTTTATCCGTGCACTGGACAGCAAGTTACCAAAATGGTCACCGCTGTTTCAGAAGTACTCGCAAGAGTTTGATTGGCGCTTGATTGCTGCATTGGCATACCAAGAGTCACACTGGAACCCTGTTGCGCGCTCGCCAACTGGTGTGCGAGGCATGATGATGCTAACACTGCCTACTGCTAAGAGTGTTGGTGTAACCAACCGTCTTGACCCGAAACAGTCGGTACAAGGTGGTGTTGAATACCTGCGTCGGATCGTGAACCGAGTGCCAGATTCAATCACACAACATGAAAAGATCTGGTTTGCCCTAGCCTCATACAACGTAGGTTACGGACACATGATGGATGCTCGACGCTTAACCAAAGCACAAGGCGGAGATCCTGATGCTTGGGGCGATGTAAAAGACCGATTGCCTCTATTGAGACAGAAGAAGTACTACAGTAAGACTCGTTATGGGTATGCTCGTGGTGATGAAGCAAGGAATTACGTTGAGAACATTCGCCGTTATTACCAGAGCATCATTGGCCATGTGAATAAGCGCAATAAAGAGCAAGAAGCGAGCCTTGAAGGTTTGGTGGTGATCCCGCCTTTAGAAACCTCAGGTGCTGAATCAAGCATTAGTGCTGCTCAATCGACAGTAAGCAGTTCGGAACCTTCGCAGTAGATACTAAAAGAGCAATGCCATTAAGCATTGCTCTTTTTTATTGTGCTTTTTATAACTGCGCGAAAAAGAACAAGCTCGACAAAAGGCCATGAAACTCGATGTGTCATATTGCAGTAACAATCGAACTTTATAACGGCACACCATAATCAAAAATTACGTTCTGTTGCACATCAGTGCTGGGTTTAGCTAGAGCTGCTCTTCTGGGTAAGCCAAGCGCGCGACAAGCCAAATAAACGAATAACACTATAATTAAATCGTTAGCCCAAACTAAAAAGTCAGACGACAAATAGGAAATCATTGAAATGATGAAGAAACTGAAATCGAAACGCCTTGATAAGACCGTTGCTGCAAACCGTCGTAAGCGTATGCTTTCAAATAATAAAAAGAAGATCATTTGGCGCAATCGCGCTTTCATGCAGATGATTGCCGAGTAAATGTAGTTACTCAGTCAGTTTGCTTGGCACTCTTGCGATTGAGAGTGCCGAAAGCACGCTGCTATTTCTTGTTGCTAGCCTTCATCTCTGCTTCTAAACGCTGCTCTTCCAACAGACGTTCTTGCTTTCGCTTCTCTTTTATCTCTTTTCTACGACGCTTGAAAAACGCCTGCAATTGTTCACGGCACTCTTCCTCTAACAAACCATGCTCGACGTCGGCATAGTGGTATGAGGCTTGGCTTTCAAACAAATTCAACACTGTACCTGCAGCACCCGCTTTTAAGTCTGGGGCGCCAAACACAATGCGCTTTACTCGGCTGTGTAACAAGGCACCTGCGCACATTGGGCAAGGCTCTAGCGTGACATATAAAGTGGTATCGAGTAGCCGATAGTTTTCTAAGGTTTGACCGGCTTTACGCAAGGTTTCAATTTCTGCGTGTGCCGTTGCATCGTGGCTGCCAATCGAACGGTTCCATCCTTCAGAGATAATCTCCCCATCTTTCACTAATACAGCACCCACAGGAACCTCTCCCTCACTCTCTGCTTGCTTAGCAACCTCAATGGCGCGTCGCATGAAGATTTCATCTTGAGGGGTGAATTGATGGTCTGACAAAGGGAACTCCAAAAAACATAGGATAAAAACGAAAATAGGTATGCGGTGAAGCATACCTAATCTTCGTGATAATGAACAATAAAGAGGTTAAGACAACAAAAGACAATGAACCATTGCCGCTTGTTGGTTGATCTGACTGTTAGCTATTAGCATCTTCTGTGTCATCGACTATTGGCGTCGCCTTGATACTCACTATGCGATTGTTCTCAACAGAGATAATTTCAAACTGCCACTGCTGGTATTGAACAACTTCGCCTGCATCCGGTAAACGCCCGATTAACCAAGTCACAAGGCCATTCAACGTTTGGAAGCTCTCACTTTCGCCCTCAAAATCCGATAGCTCTAAACGGTTTTTCAGTTCACTGATAGGAATCAATCCATCCACCAGCAAACCGTCTTCCACTTGCTCGGTCCAAAGATCGTTCGGGTTATTCGATAGCTCACCAGCAATCGCCTCAAGAATATCGTAATGAGTCACAAGACCTTGCACATCGCCATACTCGTCGACAATGAATGCCATCTCAGTACCCGACTCTTTAAAGTAGCCAAGTAAACGCAGAGCTTTCATCGATTCTGGAACATAGATCGGCGAGCGAGACAGCCCCATGATCACTTGAATGCTTAGATTGCCCGCCTGATTCAGCAAGGCTTTGGCTGACACCGTACCGACCACTTTATTGAGGTGATCTTGGCACAATGGAAACACACTATGCTTTGATGAACGCAATTGCTTAAAGATATTCTCAACAGGCTGATCGATATCCAGAAAATCGATGTCTCGACGCGGAGTCATCAATGAGCTCACAAGGCGATCATCAAGCTGCAAGATATTGCGAATCATCTCTTGTTCGCCGCGTTCAATCACACCCGATTCCGAGCCCTCTTTCACCAGTGCATGGATATCATCTTCAGTCACGCTATCTTCTTCACCGCCTCGACCCATCAACTTAAGAATACCTTCCGTTGAAGCCGACAACGCAAATACAAACGGCGTCGCGATTTTAGATAGCCAGAAGATTGGCAGCGCGACTAACACAGCAATGTTTTCAGCTTGAGACTGAGCAAAACGCTTTGGTACCAACTCACCGACAACGATAGCGAAATAAGTAATACCCACCACCACAACCGCGGTAGACAAGATATTCGCTTGTGTTGGGTCTAATCCCCACAGTTCAAGTTGAACGGCCAATGGAGCCGATAGCGTCGCCTCACCCACAATACCGCTGAGCAGGCCGATTACCGTGATACCGATTTGAATGGTTGAGAGGAAGCGGGTTGGGTTTTCTTTGAGTTCAAGCGCAACCTGAGCGGAACGGTGTTTTTCGGCTAAGCGTTTCAACCGACTATTCTTTGCTGCTACCAATGCAATCTCTGACATGGCAAACAGACCATTTAAAACAATTAACCCTACTAAAAGCAGAATCTTCATGTGGCTTGGATTTCCTAAATTTACCGGCCAACAATTAGCCGTAATCCGGAGTATAAGCTGAGTGCCTTTACCTTGGATATAAAAAGTCTCAGATATAAAAAATAGCGAAAAAAAAGCCCGCACATTTCGGTGCGGGCTTAGCAATGAATAAAGCTTAATTTTGCTTAGTTCAATCTTACATTGTGTAAGTGTAAGGTGCTTGGATACCTAGTGGGATACCAAGAGCCCAGTAAGCTAGCAAGAAGATAGACCAACCGATTAGCATAGCAATCGAGAATGGCATCATTAGAGAAGCTAGAGTACCGATACCTGTGGACTTAACGTAGCGTTGACAGTAAACAACAACCAGTGGGAAGAACACCATTAGTGGAGAGATGATGTTAGACACTGAGTCACCTACACGGTAAGCCGCTTGAGATAGCTCAGGAGAGATACCCACAACCATTAGCATTGGAACTAGGATTGGACCGATAAGAGCCCACTTAGCTGAAGCAGAACCTACAAGCAAGTTAACTGAAGCTGTTAGTAGAATCATACCAACAACCGTTGCTTCACCAGGAAGGTCCATCGCTTTCAGGCCTTCAGCACCGTAAAGTGCCAGCATAGTACCGATGTTTGATTGACCGAATGCAGATAGGAACTGTGCACAGAAGAACGACATTACAATGTATGCGCCCATCGTTGCCATCGTCTCAGACATTGCTTTGATTACGTCATTGCTGTTCTTGAAAGTACCCGCTACACGGCCGTAGACGATACCTGGAATGATGAACAGGATGAAGATCAGAGGAACGATAGACTTCATTACTGGTGCAGAGAATGCTGTTAGCTCACCTTCAGGCGAACGAAGCGCTGAGTTTTCAGGAATAAGAGCCGCGATCAGCAGACCAATACCTGCAACCATAGCCCAACCTGCAAACTTGAATGCTTTAGATTCAATTGCAGTGAACGTACCAAGATCTGGTGCTGCTTCTGCATCTTCATCAACTGGCGTGTTAGCAAGGCGAGGCTCGATGATCTTCTCAGTTACGTACCAACCGATAGCAACAATAAGAACTGAAGATAGGCCAGTAAAGAAGATGTTCGCTAGAGGGTTAATCACGTATTCAGGGTCAAGAACGTTTGCCGCAGTTTGAGTGAAACCAGCTAGTAGCGGGTCAATACCTGAAGGAATGAAGTTCGCTGAGAAACCACCTGATACACCAGCAAACGCTGCTGCAATACCCGCTAGGGGGTGACGACCCGCAGCGTGGAAGATGATACCGCCAAGAGGGATTACTAGAACGTAACCTGCATCTGCTGCTGTGTGAGACACGATAGCAACAAGAATTAGCATTGGCGTTAGTAGCTTAGCTGGCGTGAAGTTAAGCATCTTCTTAAGGCCAGTCGTAATGAAGCCTGAAGAATCTGCAACGCCAACACCTAGCATAGCAACAAGTACGATGCCTAGAGGTGCGAAGCCTGTGAACGTAGTAACCATATTCGCTAGGAAGCTAGCAAGCGCTTCACCAGTAAGTAGGTTGTTAACTTCAAGAGCAGCACCCGTTTGAGGGTTGATGAGGTCGAATGAAAAGTTCGACAAAAGTGCAGATGCTACCCATACAATAACTAGAGCCCAGAAGAACAGGATTGCTGGATCTGGAATTTTGTTGCCGGCGCGTTCAATGAAGTTTAGAAAGCGGTCCATTCCACTGATTTTCTCAGTCGATGGTGCTTTTTTTACGGCTTGGTTACTCATTGTAACTCCATATGTGATGTTGTTTTGTTTAGGCCTAATATAAGTTTTGACCACGGCCTATTGGTACAGCACATATTCTATTAAAGTCGTTATTAAAAAGCACAAGATTCCATCTAATTTTCCATAAATGGAGACATATTTTGCAAAAATACCATACAACCACAACAATATAAAAACACAAAAAACACCATTCCATATACAGAGTTTTAACTAGCACGCAAACAATGTCCGAGGAGTGAAAATTATCAGTAAAAGGAGTGGCGCAAGCCTTGGCATGCAGTAAACGTTTGCTTAGGGGTCAGTCAAACTCACTGTATTTGGAGAGCATAGTTTCGAGATAAATACTTTGCGCGCGGTTCATACGATCTTGCCATGCAATTGTGACAACAATGTTTTTGAGGGCGCCAGATAAGGCTCCGCTCGCATTAGTGACTTCACATGTCATCGAATATACAGAACCAGATAAACCGGATAGGGGATCTGAACTCGCGATGTTGAGACAGTAACTCGACTGATTTAGTTCCTCAAAAGGAATAAGCCCTACCGCGCCACTAACATTGAGCGCGCGAGTTCGATAATGCTCCATCTGCCTTTCTGCAAAATGCAAAGCTTCGACACTCTGGAGCGCATGATCCGACTTTTGTTCCGCATACACCTGTAATTTAACCAGCCCTAACGACGCAACGCCAATCAGCAGAAAAGAGATAAGTACCTCTAGTAAACTGAAGCCAGAACTCTTAGAAATCATTCCACGAACCTCGCTGCCATTGGTACGTTGAAGGTGGGTCACTTGGGTTCGAATCCGCACGAAAATCCATGTCCATATCGCCCACTATGGTCGTCACTCCCGAGGGGGAATCAAAAATAAGACCACCAGAAGGTAAACCAGAGGCAAACTGAATCCCGACACTTTTTTTGACGACACTGGCCTCATCAATATCTTTGATAAAAGGCGCAAACACGTTATTAGCAGCGAGCGCATTCCAGAAACCATCGACTCGATTTTTCACGTGGCTCTTTTGATAATCGACCAAATGATAAATCACTCCGTTGTAAGCCATGGCTCCATTCAGGGCCAACACACCATCTTGCACAACCAACAGCTGTGACGGATTGATTGTGGCCGCAACCGCAGCGTTGATATGGCAGTTGCCTTCAATCCACAGCCCCTTGGTTTGCCCTGCAGTGAAGTGGTCCATGATCTCAGTGCCGCACTCAGTCGCATTCAATAGCTGAACATGTTTAAACAAATCCGTATCTTGTGATAAATCGACAATGTTTTGATCAGTTTTAGCAACACCAAAAAAGGTGTAAAACGGATTCATATTCGGATCTGGATTAAAGTCTTTTTGGAAAGGCGGTGGATTAGTACCTTGATAGT
Organism: Vibrio sp. 10N.286.51.C3; assembly: GCF_003050065.1. Lineage (NCBI taxonomy): Bacteria > Pseudomonadati > Pseudomonadota > Gammaproteobacteria > Vibrionales > Vibrionaceae > Vibrio > Vibrio sp. 10N.286.51.C3. The sequence continues at coordinate 84,260 of NZ_PIGC01000010.1, forward strand.
AATCAGGGGCATAGATTGAATGAGTGCTACCGGAAGCACCTTTCGGGATCTCCGTTTTATAATCACTATGGCATATACCATCAAAGCCAGAAAATGGACCATCAGCACTAGGATCGAGAACCTCTAACCCCAATGCCTGTCCTGAATTACTATGAGTTTCGTTATATTGATAGGTGAACAGGTCAGCAAAAGAGACACTGACACACTCATATTCATTGCCGCTAATTGGGTCTTCTTTTACTGTCGGCTTCAAGCTTAAGGTACCAATAAGCTCAATAGGCCCCGTCGACTGAATCGCCCCACTGCCGAACTGAGATCTTTCTTTTATTGTCTTAAAAAGTGACTGTGCGTTTGAGGATGACGTTACGATGTAAGCACTAGAAATTGCACTATCGGAGATCTCGATTTCTGGCTGATTTTGATAAGGAGAGCACCAATCTGCAAAATCCGCCGGGCGAGCACTCACGTCTTTGATATCAGCAATAGTCTTGTCTAATTCAAGTAAGTAAGAATAAGTACATTCTAGCCCCCCTTCCGAACGCCAATGTTCTTGCCTGCCTTGAACCTCGTTTTGAGCAACTTTGATCTGATGAAAAACACTGCGATACGTGCCTAGCGTCACCACTAAAGCTCCAACTAAAAGAACCGATGTCACCAGCAAGGTCACCACGCCGCGCTGCTTTCTATATATCATCATTGCCAGTTCCTTTGTTTAACGGAAACCGAAACCGATTTGGAAACACCTGCGGTTGGAATTGAGGCTGTGATACTGATGTCAGTAAATGTGCTCTTGATAGAGTTCTGCTCTAATACTTGGGAATTAATGCTGAACTCATCAACATCAATGAGGTTGTCATCGAAAAGTGAGTAACATCCAGTAACCTCATGAAATGTAGGAATTGCCTCCGATACAGTGGTGCCCTTCTCACATATTTGCAGTTTGGGTCCATTTTTTTTGTAAACGATATTTCGATGATCTTTACTTGCGCTCGAACCCTCTCGGAAGTAAACAAAACCAACGGCAACACCACCGCTCACTTGAATGGTATCCGTCGCGCCAGACAACTTGATTGAATAACCATTAGATCCATCGTAGCCCGCTCGTTGAATATCTTCTTTCATCACTTGCATTGTGCTGGTTAGGTTTTGTAGTAGCAGTAACTCGATACCTTTGTCTTTAGCTGTTCTCTGACCGGCGATAAAAACACTGCCCATGATCGAGATCGCGAAGATACCAATCACAGACGCCACCATTAACTCAATCAATGATGTGCCTCGTTGCTTGCTAGGCGCAGCCACAATCGGCTTAACACGCATAATAGCCATATAGAGCGCTCGACTCGCCGCAAACCTTAATTCGCCCTGGGGGACTAGATAACTTAATCAATAAACGGTCGGTTGAAGATGCATTAGGAGAAAGATAGATCGTGCCCCTGGCAGGTCTCCCCCTGACACTCTCAAAGCTGATTCTCGCCCCCGTATAGTTGTGAGAAAACGACACATCTCGAAACGGTTGACCCGATAACATCACCAGCGTTTCGCCAGAGAGATCTTCGGTCGGCTTCAACAACAGACTCCATTCCCCTGTTGATTGCTCCTCATTTTTATCCATAGAAAAATGCACCCAAAGATCTTGATTCCTTTTAACCGATTCAGACTTGGCCTGAATAAGAAAGCCATTCAACTCTCCGGCGAGTCGCTGCATCTTGACGGTTTCAGTAACCGAACTAAAACTCGGGGCAGCCGCAGCTATCAGTATCGACAGCACCGATACCGTTACTAACAGCTCTAATAAAGTAAACCCGCGAGTCATTTCCCAAATTCCTATGTAATTCAGTGCGTAACCGTATTTAATCTTGCAGCGATGCTACCACCAGAGAAGAATGGACAGAGTTATGAAAGGAAACTACTCGCGATGATTCGAAGAAATATATGCAACAGCAACAACATAAGCATAAGAGGGATGACATTGATCGAGTTATTGCTGGCTGTGGTAATCGTGGGGATACTCGGTGCCATTGCCTATCCAAGTTATACCAACCATGTTACCAAGGCTCATCGAGTTACAGCGATGGCCGACATGACCAAAATACAACTGGAGATAGAAACCCTATACACGGGAAACTATGCGTCGGCAGCAGTGAATATTATTTCTGGAGGAACATGCTTGTTTTGTGATACCGATTCTAGCCGATACACGCTCGCTATCTCAGCAAGCAGCAGCACCTATTCAATTCAGGCTGAGCCGCATGCACCACAGACAAGTGATGACTGTTTAGATTCGACGACTGATTTTTTGGAATTGCACCACTCAGGTATCTCAGAGCCAGAAGCGTGTTGGAAATAATGAGGTAAGCCAATCAATCTCATGCGTTACCCTTTTACCCTTTCTACAGGCACAAAAAAGCCTGCACACTGGCAGGCTTTAAAATTTTCAAATCACTATCTAATTACTTAGTTAGGTCATCGAAGAAGTTTTTCACGCCGCTGAAGAAACCTTCAGATTTTGGCTTGTGCTTGCTTGCCGCTTCGCCACAACATGTTTCTTCGAATTCACGTAGTAGTTCTTTCTGACGAGAGCTTAGCTTAACTGGCGTTTCTACCACTAGCTTAACGATTAGGTCACCCACACCGCCGCCACGAACACCTTTCACGCCTTTGCCACGCATACGGAACATACGGCCCGTTTGTGTTTCTTCTGGCACTTTAAGGTTTACACGACCATCTAGTGTTGGAACTTCAACTTCACCGCCTAGAGCAGCCATAGAGAAGCTTACTGGAACTTCACAGTAAAGGTTGTTGCCGTCACGCTCAAAGATGTTGTGCTCTTTTACGTGTACTTGTACGTACAGGTCGCCAGCTGGAGCACCTTGCTCTCCCGCTTCGCCTTCGCCAGATAGGCGAATACGATCGCCAGTATCAACACCAGCAGGGATCTTAACGTTAAGTGTTTTCGTCTTCTGCTTGCGACCTTGACCATGACATGAGTTACATGGGTCTTTGATGATCTTGCCTTTACCGTTACACGTAGGACAAGTCTGTTGAACCGCAAAGAAACCTTGGCGCATTTGTACTTGGCCGTGGCCATGACAAGTGCCACACGTTTGTGCAGAAGAACCCGCTTTCGCGCCGCTGCCGTCACAAGTATCACACTCTACAAGTGTTGGTACTTCAATTTCTTTAGAAACACCACGAACCGCTTCTTCTAAAGAAAGTTCCATGTTGTAACGTAGATCTGAACCACGTTGTGCACGCTGTTGACCGCCACCACGACGACCACCGCCGAAGATGTCGCCAAATACGTCACCGAAGATATCGCCGAAGTCACCTTGGCCACCGCCGCCGAAACCGCCGCCGCCCATGCCGCCTTGTTCAAAAGCTGCGTGGCCGTATTGGTCGTAAGCTGCTTTCTTTTGAGAGTCAGTTAGGATCTCGTACGCTACTTTTACTTCTTTAAACTTATCTGCTGCGGTCTCGTCACCCTGGTTACGGTCCGGGTGGAATTTCATCGCTAAGCGTTTGTACGCTTTTTTAATATCGCGCTCTGATGCATCGCGGCTTACGCCTAATACTTCGTAAAAATCACGTTTTGACATGTTCTAGGTCACCAAAATAATTGCTACTACCGAATGATCACTTCAGTAGTCTGTGTATCAATCTAGATAAAAGTTCTGCCGGCTGAAACGCCGAATAAAGCTATTATCTAGATCGACAAGTCTAAATACAAATTTACGGGCGTGAGAGTTACCTCTGACGCCCGTATATTTAGAAATCGAAAAACGACTTTTCTAAGCTAAAACACGTTAGTTCAAGGAGAAGGCACGGAGCTTACGGATGTAAGTGAGTACCTTCGACGTAGAAATCACGTGTTATAGCGACGAAAAATTACTTTTTGTCGTCTTTAACTTCTTCAAACTCCGCGTCTACCACGTCGTCGTCTTGCTTAGGTTGTTCACCAGCGTCAGCACCAGCTTGTTCAGCTTGAGCTTTCTGTTGAGCAATTTCCATTAGCTTTTGAGCTGCTTGCATAAGTTCTTGAACTTTAGCGTCGATAGCTTCTTTGTCGTTACCAGACTTAACTTCTTCTAGTGCCGTGATAGCCGCTTCGATTTTAGCTTTCTCGTCTGCAGGTAGAGCTTCACCAGCTTCTTCTACTTGCTTCTTAGTGCCGTGAATCATTTGGTCAGCTTGGTTACGTGCAGTTACTAGCTCTTCGAACTTTTTGTCCGCTTCTTTGTTAGCTTCTGCTTCTTGTACCATTGCTTCGATCTCTTCCTCAGACAGGCCGCCTGATGCTTGGATAGTGATCTTCTGCTCTTTACCCGTCGCTTTATCTTTAGCAGATACGTTCAGGATACCATCAGCATCTAGGTCGAATGTTACTTCGATTTGTGGCATGCCACGTGGTGCTGGTTGGATACCTTCTAGGTTGAACTGACCAAGAGACTTGTTGTAAGTCGCTTGCTTACGCTCACCTTGAAGAACGTGGATAGTTACTGCGTTTTGGTTGTCTTCAGCTGTAGAGAACACTTGATCCGCTTTAGTAGGGATAGTTGTGTTTTTCTCGATAAGCTTAGTCATCACGCCGCCCATCGTTTCGATACCGAAAGATAGAGGAGTAACGTCTAGTAGTAGAACGTCTTTAACGTCACCAGCTAGTACACCACCTTGAACAGCAGCACCCATCGCAACAGCTTCGTCAGGGTTCACGTCTTTACGTGGCTCTTTACCGAAGAATTCAGTTACTTTAGCTTGAACCATAGGCATACGAGTTTGACCACCAACTAGGATAACGTCAGTGATTTCGCCTACAGATAGGTCAGCATCTGCTAGAGCAACTTTTAGTGGCTCAAGAGAACGTTGAACTAGGTCTTCAACTAGAGACTCAAGCTTCGCACGAGTCACTTTGATGTTCATGTGCTTAGGACCAGTCGCATCAGCAGTAACGTAAGGTAGGTTTACGTCAGTTTGAGTAGTAGAAGAAAGCTCGATTTTCGCTTTTTCTGCTGCTTCTTTAACACGCTGCATTGCTAGTGGATCAGCTTTAAGGTCGATACCTTGCTCTTTCTTGAACTCATCTACTAGGTAGTTGATCATGCGGTTATCGAAATCTTCACCACCAAGGTGAGTGTCACCGTTAGTTGAAAGAACTTCGAAAGTCTTCTCGCCTTCTACTTCATCGATTTCGATGATAGAGATATCGAATGTACCACCACCAAGGTCGTATACAGCGATAGTGCGATCACCACCTTGCTTATCTAGGCCGTAAGCTAGAGCAGCAGCAGTTGGTTCGTTGATGATACGTTTAACATCTAGACCTGCGATACGGCCAGCATCTTTAGTTGCTTGACGTTGAGCATCGTTGAAGTAAGCAGGAACAGTAACAACTGCGCCAGTTACTTCTTCGCCTAGGAAGTCTTCAGCTGTTTTCTTCATTTTCTTAAGAACTTCAGCAGATACTTGAGGAGCAGCCATTTTTTGGCCTTGCGCTTCAACCCATGCATCACCGTTATCAGCTTTAACAATGTTAAAAGGCATGATTTCGATATCGCGTTGAACTTCTTCATCTTCAAAACGACGACCGATTAGACGCTTAATTGCGTATAGCGTGTTTTGAGGGTTAGTAACTGCTTGACGTTTCGCAGGTTGACCAACTAGCGTCTCGCCGTCAGTGTATGCGATTACCGATGCTGTTGTGCGTTCGCCTTCAGCATTTTCTAGTACGCGTGGTTTGTCGCCGTCTAAAACAGCAACACAAGAGTTAGTAGTACCTAAATCAATACCAATGATTCGACCCATCAGGCTATCTCCGAAATATAATCTATATTAGTTTTTGCTATACCCACATATGTGGGGGGCGGTAATCAGGGATTCAACCCTAATACACAAAATTTAAGTGCAAATGTAATTTGCTTTCGTATGCACCATAGATAAGGGCTCACGAAGCCTTTTCAAGGGTGAAAAGGGATTTTTTTACATTTATTTTAATAAAAGGAATGATTAGGCACGAATACATATCATTACCGCCTATATAAGTCCCATAACTGGGTTTATTCACCCTCTACTATCCTTTTTTGTAGCAAAGTCTTATTTCTGTAAACTGACTCTCAAAGAGGCTCCCCTCACACAGCAATTCAGACTGCACTATCGTTTGTTGAGTAAAAATAGATAAGGTGACCTTCTCACTCAATAAAAAACGGAGCCACTTGGGCTCCGTTTATCTACTCAGGGTTTCAGCTCAGATTAAATCTATAGCGGAAAGAATCTCTGAATTAAGCTTCTGCTTTTTGTAACTCAGCTTCTTCATTAGCTTCAACGCCAATTTCGTTTTCAGATTTAGCAACGATAGTGTTCACCGCTGTATCACCAACTACGTTTGAAGAAGTACAGAACATGTCACAGATACGGTCAACAGCAGCAACGATTGCTAGACCTTCTGGTGGTAAACCTAGTTGGTGCAATAGAACACCTACCATCACAACACCGCCACCAGGAACACCACCAGCACCGATAGACAATAGCAGGATAGTTAGACCTAGAGTGAAGATATCAGCAGTGTTGATTGGCTGACCAAACGCGTTTGCTACGAACATAGTTGCTAGCGCGATGTAGATAGATACACCAGACATGTTCATTGTTGCACCTAGTGGTACACCGAAACCCGCTACTGACTTAGATACGTTTAGTTTGTCAGTTAGAGTGCGCATTGTTACTGGGATTGTTGCATTCGAACTTGCTGTAGATAGTGAGAATAGAACTTGCTCACGAGTTGCACGTAGGAACTGCTTTGGAGAAATACCTGTGAATGAACCCACCATCATTGGGTAGAAGAAGAAAATCCAGAACACAAGCATTGCAACCACAAGTGCCACATAGCCAGCAACTGACATTAGCGTGTCTGCATCCAGTGTTGCGCCCAGTTGAATCATCAGAGCAAATACACCGTAAGGCGCCAAGCTCATTACTAGGCCGATAAGCTTCATCATGATTTCGTTAGCCATCTTGAATGTCTTGATAGCTGGACCACCACGAGAATCAAGCGCTTGAATAGCAAGACCTGTCAAAATTGCCATGAAGATGATTTGTAGCATATCGCCGCTTGCGAAAGCTTCTACAGGGTTGCTAGGAACGATGTTAACAACAAGAGAGAAGATGTCTGGCGTTTCAGTTGTTGTAAGCGCAATTGTCTCAGAAACCGTACCGGCTAAATTCGCACCTGCACCTGGTTGGAAAATAAGACCAATCGTTAGCGCTGCTGAAATCGCGATGATGGTGTTAATAATGTAAAGACCAAAGGTTTTACCACCAAGACGACCAAATGAACGAATATCTTTTAGCTCAACAATACCGCAAACAATAGATACGTATACAAGAGGAACTACAAGCAATTTGATAAGTGATACGAACATACCACCAGCACCTTCGGCAGCACCAAGTAGATACGTATCAAAAATAGCAATACCGCTGAATAGGTACTGAATAGCAGTACCAATAAGTAGACCGGCGAACAAGCCTACAAAAATTTTACTTGAGAGCGATTTATCCATCGTTCTTCTCCAGTTTGTTGTGTTTAAAATTTATACTTTTATAGTTATATATGCGACCAAAATCGCTATATGGCAGTGGATTTTACATACAAAGATAACAATTAAAAGTATTTATTTACAAAAATATCACAAATGTGACATCAAAACATTCACTCAATCACAACAAGTTTCATAACACAAAACTCTAAATCGCTGATCTGAATGAAATAAAAAGAACGACATTCTTAATGCGGTTTTGATGCTTATTTACGTGGACTCTCAGGCTATAGACATAAAAAAAGAGAGGCATATGCCTCTCTTTTCATTTCACGTAAACCAGTGATTTATTTTGCCGCCACGACTTATTCAGTCAATGCGCCAGTCAATTCAGTTGGTAACGTAATAAGTCATTACTTAGCAACCATAACCATCGCTGGGCGAACCACACGACCGTTTAGTTCGTAGCCTTTTTGCATCACAAACATAACCGTGTTTGATTCATGATCTGGGCTTTCTTGGATAGACATTGCTTGGTGGAATTCAGGGTTGAACGCTTCACCTTCAGGGTTGATCTCTTTAAGACCAAACTTAGCAACTGTATCTACGAACGTCTTGTGCGTTAGCTCAACACCTTCAAACAGTGGCTTAACCACTTCGTTTTCAGCGTCTGCCGCTTGCATTGCACGCTCTAGGTTGTCGATTACAGGAAGTAGACCTTCAGCAAACTTGTTCAAAGCGAATTTACGCGCTTTATCAATTTCTTGTTCGCTACGGCGACGCATGTTTTCAACTTCAGCTTTCGCGCGAAGAACAGAATCTTGCTGCTCTTTCACTTTAGATTCGCTAGAAAGCAGTGCAGCTTCCAGTTGAGCGATTTTTGCTTCCTGCTCATCAGCAGCGTCTTCATTCAGCTCAGCTTCTTCAACTTTCTCAGCTTCAGCGATGATCTGATCTAGCTCTTCTTCGGTTACTTTGTTTTCTTCGTTGCTCATGATATCTCCAGAATTCGTTTTCAATGCAAGTGACAGGCGTGTTTGCGCCCCAAATTGATATAAAACACTCGCATAGACGTTCAACTTGCCTTTATTATGGGGATGAAGAATTTTGATTCAAGCCTAATTCGTTTGGAAACGTTATGAAAAAGCCATTTGAAGTCATCGCCATTATTGGTAAACCTCGAGATCAGCAAGCAATTCAGACTCATAGAGAGCTCTATCAGTGGTTAAGTGCTGAGGGTTATCAAGTGTTTGTTGATGACAGACTCGCCACTATTTTAGACGACATCCCAAAAGAACATTTTTCTAGCCTGATTGAATTAGGTAAACGCGCCGATCTCGCCATTGTGGTCGGTGGCGACGGAAATATGCTCGGTGCCGCTCGAATCTTGTCACGTTTCGACATTTCAGTGATTGGTGTTAACCGAGGCAACCTTGGTTTCCTAACCGATCTCAACCCTGAAAACTTCCAGAGTGCGCTTACTGATGTTCTCAAAGGCGAGTTCATGGAAGAGGAACGCTTCCTGCTTGAAACGGAAATTCACCGTCACGGCCAAATAAAAAGCCATAATGCAGCACTAAACGAAGCGGTACTTCACCCAGGTCAAGTTGCACACATGATCGAGTTTGAAGTCTATATCGACGACAGCTTCGCTTTCTCGCAGCGTTCTGATGGTTTAATCGTGTCGACGCCAACAGGTTCTACCGCCTACTCACTTTCTGGTGGCGGCCCTATCCTGTCATCAAGCCTAAATGCGATCTCACTAGTACCAATGTTCCCACACACCCTTTCAAGTCGACCACTTGTGGTGGATGGCAAGCGTCGTATCAAGCTGATCGTATCGCCTGATAACCGCGGAACTCAGGAAGTGAGCTGTGATGGTCAAATCTCGCTGCCTGTTTCCCCTGGCGATGAGATCCACATTTACCAAAGCCCAAATGTACTCAAACTGATCCATCCTAAGGACTACAATTACTACCACGTTCTACGTAACAAACTAGGCTGGTCGAGTAAGCTGTTCTAAGTAAAAGTGAATAATTTTGAAAGGCTGACGACATTCGTCAGCCTTTTTTATTGCCGATTAAAAGCCCACCATCTCGTCTTTACGCCAATCCACCACATCGTCATTCCCAAGAGGAAGGAACGACCGAGTTGGGAATCTATAGCGGTTTCAGTGGCCTACAGACAAGCTTAATTCTGAGAGCTGTCGCAAAAAATTTTCACCTGCCGACTTTACTGTATAAAGAAACAGTATATACTGAGCTTATATACAGTATTGTTCAGTTATACAGGTAAATAAAAATGCTGGCTCATTTAAGTGTTAATAATTTCGCTATTGTTAAGTCTTTACAGCTAGAACTCTCTAAAGGCATGACAACAATCACCGGTGAAACTGGTGCGGGTAAATCTATCGCTATCGATGCTTTAGGCTTGTGCCTTGGAGGAAGATCCGATGCAGGAATGGTTCGACAAGGTGAAGAAAAAACCGAAGTCAGTGCCGCTTTTTTACTTGAGAACAATCTGCATGCAACCCGCTGGTTAGAAGACAACGAATTGCTTGATGGCAGTGAGTGCATCCTGCGCAGAACCATCTCAAAAGAAGGTCGTTCTCGTGCATTCATCAACGGTAGCCCTGTCCCTCTTTCACAATTGAAATCGCTAGGGCAACTATTGATCAACATTCATGGTCAACATGCGCATCACCAGTTGATGAAAAGCGATTACCAAATGGCCATGCTTGATCAATACGCAGGCCACTTGAACCTATTGAAATCAACACGTAATGCTTACCAAGCGTGGCGACAAGCGGATAACCACTTAAAAGAGTTACGTGAAAATAGCCAGCAAAACCAAGCTCAAAAACAACTTCTTGAATACCAAATCAAAGAGTTAAATGAGCTGTCTATTGGGGAGGAAGAATATGAAGACCTCGAACAAGAGCATAAGCGCCTCTCCAATAGCGGAGAACTGGCCACAACCTGTCAGCAAGCTATCGAGCTTATTTATGAAGGCGAAGAAGTTAATGCGCTTGGTATTCTGCAATCGGCCAATAACTCCTTAATTCAGTTAGCTGAGCTCGATGAAAGATTGGCCGAGTTACCGAACTTGCTTTCTGAAGCCATTATTCAGATTGAAGAAACCAACAACGAGTTAAGAACATACCTAGACAGCATTGATGTTGATCCCGGTCGTATGGCTTACGTTGAAGAACGCTTCTCAAAAGTGATGTCAATGTCTCGTAAACACCACGTGTTGCCAGAAGAGCTATATAAGCACCATCAAGATTTATTAGAACAAGTTGAAGCACTTGATTGCTCAGATGAAAAGTTGGAAGAATTAGCCAGCGAGGTAGAAAACCAATACCAATCGTTCGTGGCTAAATCAGAGAAGCTTCATAAATCTAGAACTCGTTACGCAAAAGAGCTCAACAAGCTGATCACGCAAAGCATGCACGAACTGAGCATGGAAAAAGCGCAGTTTGCCATTGAAGTGAACAACACCAACACACACCCTTCTCCATTGGGTATGGATAACGTGACCTTCATTGTTTCGACCAACCCAGGCCAGCCAATGCAGCCGATTGCGAAAGTGGCCTCTGGTGGTGAGTTATCACGAATCTCACTAGCGATTCAAGTAATCACAGCGCAAAAAGTGGATACACCAAGCCTGATTTTCGATGAAGTCGATGTGGGTATCAGTGGACCAACCGCTGCGGTTGTCGGAAAAATGCTTCGCAAGCTGGGCGAATCTACACAGGTGATGTGTGTGACTCACTTACCTCAAGTGGCAGGTTGCGGTCACCAACAGCTGTTTGTAGCGAAAAACACGAAATCGGGCAAAACAGAGACTCAAATGCACACGCTTGATGAGCAACAACGTGTTTCAGAGCTTGCTCGACTGCTTGGTGGCAGCCAAATTACCGAATCGACGCTTGCCAACGCAAAAGAGCTATTAATCGCAGCTTAGGTTACATATTCAGCAACTTTCTGATAATTTACCGAAAATTCTTGGCAATTTTGCAACTTAATTCAAAATTGCCAGTCATAACAAGCTCAAAGCGCAAGGAGCTTTTTACTTCTTGCTGGAGCTTGTTTATTATCAGGCAGTATTTTAGCGAAGAAAGATCTCAAACTATGCGAATTAAAAAGTGGTTAGTTGCAGTTCCACTTGCACTAACAATGTTGACCGGTTGCTCTCTATTAGAGAAGTTGGTTTATCGAATTGACATCAATCAGGGTAACTATGTTGAACAAGAAGCTGTCGACCAGCTCAAGTTTGGCATGACAAAAACACAAGTTCGTTACGTTATGGGCTCACCTATGCTTATCGAAAATGGCTACCCAGATACGTGGTACTACATTTACCACCATCAGAAAGGTCACAACGACCCTATTCAGAAAAACCTTGTCGTAAACTTTGATGCTACGGGCACTCTAGTAACGATCAATGGTGATTTTGAAGCCAGTGATGAGTTCTTCGAAAGCCTTCGCTAGCTTTCCAGTCAACAAAACTCTCAGCCGATAAAGCTATCAGTCGACAAAGCAAGAATCGCAAAAGCCTGCTCATATGAGCAGGCTTTTTAACATCTGCTAACAAATTAGCTGCTGTGTCTAACTAACAGGCACAAAAAAGCTCGCAGATGCGAGCTCTCTTCTAACTTAAATTTGTTTAGCATTACGATTTAGCTGCGGCCGCTTTTGCTTGTTCAGCACGCTTGCGACGAATCTCTTTTGGATCTGCCAATAGCGCACGGTAGATTTCGATACGGTCTTTATCACGAACCGTCGCATCAAGCTTCACGTTACGGCTGAATACACCAACCTTATTTTTCGCTAAGTCGATCTCTGGATACAATTCCAAAACACCAGACTGCGCAATGATCTCTTCAACGGTCGCGTGCTTGTTCACTACCAAAGTAAACACACGCTGTTCATGCGGAAGTGCAAACACAACCTCTACGTGGATCATATCCGATTCAATAGTCATGGCTTAGTAAACCTGTTTCGCGCGTTGAGTAAAAGCACTGACCATATTGCTCGTCAGCTCATTGAAAATCTTACCAAATGCCATTTCAATCATTCGGCTAGAGAACTCAAACTCTAGCTTAAGTTCAACCTTACAAGCTTGCTCGTCGAGCGGAGTAAAGTACCAACCACCCTGCAGCTTTTTGAACGGGCCGTCCACCAGCTCCATCAAAATCTCAGCACCATCCGCTAAACGGTTCGATGTGGTAAATGTTTTGCTGATACCAGCTTTAGAGACATCAACCGAAGCCACCATAGTTGAATCTGAAGATTCGATCACACGTGAACCAGAACACCCTGGCAAAAACTCATGATAACGAGCAACATCATTGACCAAGCTGAACATCTGGTCGGCACTAAACGACACTAATGCTGAACGAGTAACCTTTGGCATATAGACTCCTGTTAAAGACAGCGTTACATTAACACAAACTGCAATTTTAATTGTATTGGGCCAGAGCGCAAATAAAAAGGATTCCCCAACTAGGGCGCAATCCGTATAATGAGGCCATTATGGCAAAGAATAAATCAAAATCAAAAGCCGGTAGTAATACCATTGCGCTTAACAAGAAAGCTCGCCACGAATATTTCATCGATGATGAGATAGAAGCGGGGCTTGAGCTACAAGGCTGGGAAGTAAAATCCCTACGTGAAGGCAAAACCAATATCGCAGAAAGCTACGTTTACATCCGAGATGGCGAAGCATTCATCAGTGGTATGACGATTACTCCGCTAACTCAAGCGAGTACTCATATCGTGGCGAACCCAACACGTATTCGTAAACTCCTTATGTCGAGAAAAGAACTCGACAACCTTATCGGTCGTATTAACCGTGAAGGCATGACACTTGTCGCAACCGCACTTTACTGGTCTCGCTCTTGGGCGAAGATTAAAGTTGGCGTTGCGAAAGGTAAAAAGCTGCACGATAAACGTACTGATATGAAAGAAAAAGATTGGGCGAGAGATAAAGCACGAATTATGAAGAGTAATTTGCGTTAATTTTAAGCACTTAAACGCACAGTGCTAGACAGGGTAAGCTTTTCTGGTACTATGCAAATAACACTTGGGGCTGATTTAGGATTCGACAGGAATTTTGAAGTCTGAGGTGCATGCCGTGGGGCGGTTGGCCACGTTAAAAGCCGCAAAAAAATAGTCGCAAACGACGAAAACTACGCACTAGCAGCTTAATAACCTGCTCAGAGCTCTCTTACCCTAGCTTCCGCTCGTAAGACGGGGACCAATAAGAGATCAAACCCAAACTAGCTAGCGTGGCTTCTCCCACCTGAGAGGAAAAGCGCGAATTATAATTCAGGTTAGCCTTTAACTAGCGTGTCGGTTCGCAGGTTGCTGGTGAAATTAAAGATCGACTAAGCATGTAGTACCAATGATGAATGATTTTTGGACGCGGGTTCAACTCCCGCCAGCTCCACCAAACGTTTGGAAAGGGCCAACTCGAAAGAGTTGGCCCTTTTTGTTTGTCTAAAGGTTGAGTAGTAGTAGATAAATTTCTAAATAACAAAGGTTTAGAACTCAAACCATTAACGTCAAAAACAGACACCTAATAAAAAAGCCACACATCCCGTTGCTGAAATGTGTGGCTGTTTGGAACGGTTCTATTATGAATAGAAGCAGGTTTAGGTGTTACTCCATATCACCCAGCACATAATCTTCATCGCTACTCACAACCGCGCCGTGTTTCAGGAAGTTCTTACCTAGGATCATGCTGTATTCAAAGCGAGAGCGGTCTTGAAGATTTACCCTCACTTCTTTCTCTAGGTCTCCAAGCTTAACCTTCATTTCTACGACAGGGCGAATGTTCACCTTTTCGCCTTTCTTGGCTTTAATACGCATTACATCAATCACGGGCTTGGTAAAGTCTTGCTTATCGCCTTGGTTGTTTTGATAAGTAAAGCTCACCATGTCTTGACCATCTTTCTTAAATCGTTTGATGTTGACTGCGTTCATTGAGCTCACATCCGCGCCAGTGTCGAGCTTGGCCGGGAACTTCATGCCGTTCACTTCAACGACTTCGATGTGCCCTACTTTAAACAGCGGCTCAGCTTTCAAAAGGTAGTCAGAGCGAGTGTTCACATACACACCGTCTTTTGCCATCTTCTTGCCTAAAATAAAGTACGCTTCTTTCTCATTCGTATTGAGCACATCGATGGCAAACTCTTGCGTACGAACGTTTCCAGACACCGCAAACTCACCACTGACAACCGGACGAGTATCATCACCGACTTTAAGCTTCTTAATAATTGGCTTGGTCACCTTCTGCTTCTCACCATTTACATCCGTAAGATAAAATTCAACGGAAGCATCTTTGCCTTTACCTGTCATTTCAAAACTGTCGACCTTCAACAGAGGCGTGTTGACAGTGAAAGAGGCAACGGCCTTGAGTGGGAAGTCATCAAGGGTGATGTCCTCTTCTGGAGAAATAACCAAAGGTTCACTCTTTTTAGCAACATCACTAAAGCTCTCTGAACCTTCAGAAAGAATATTTTCTGCATTGGTGTCAATCATGAAAAGTTCACTGGCAGTGCTGGTACCAAATCTCAACTGCGACTCACTACTCGAGCGCTCACGTAGGTACACCAGAACGTCTTTGGTTGTGTTTTCATCGAGTTGAACCGGCACATACACCAAAGGCCTTTTCTTACCACTTACGCTTAACATACGAACTAATGGCAGTGTCATCTCTTTCTGCTTGCCATCGTTGTCGAACATATCAAACGTCACTTCACTGTTCTTCTTATCTACATCGATGTCTTTTGCATGCAAAATGCTGTAGCGGTTCTTTAAAGAGAAGGTCGCATTCATCGCCATTCCCGAGATAGAAACCACCTCTTTACGGCCAACCACCGTTGCGTTCTCTTGCTCTTGTAAGTAGTCGTAGCCCGCAAACACTAAAGCGTTATCTGCAAGGAAGGTTTTGCCGATCAATACTGGCGCAGAGAAGTGACTTCTGTCGGTCAGGTTAACGTCTGTTTTTAGCTCTTGGTCTGCAATGGTAAGCGACATTTTTACGGTAGGACGAAGTAAAGGCGTGCTGCTAGTGCGGCTGCGTATCATGCTGACACGCTCTAAAGGCGCTTCGATTAATACCATGTCTCCCGTGCGTGGGTTTTGGACCTTAAAAGACACCACAGCTTCATATTTCGCAAAGGTGCTGCCATCCCAATCATCGTAATCAACATCAGAATTGTTCAACAGGTCTTCGGTTAACGCCGCCATCAACTCTTTGTCTTTGAGGTTTTGGTAATCGGGATTAGAGCTCTTCACATGAATGTCTTCAGCATGCATAGAAGTGGTTTCTGCACCGGTATCAATTTTACCAATGAAAGGAACGTCTTTTAGCCCTTGAACGCTAGATAGGTACACGTTCTCAGTACGGCCTAATACCGACTTACCATCGAGTTCGTAAGTAGGATTTTGAGTGGTGTGTGAAGTATCAGTAGCCAAAGTGTATTGTGAAAAAAGTAGAGTGCTTAAAAGAGTTAGAGCCAAAGGTATCTTTTTCATTAGTTGGTCCGTTGTGATCAGTTCACTAATAATACTGGCGTTTCAGCGAAGAGTTCCCCCACCAGTAATGGTTCTCACAAAACGTTAACGCTATGAGTTTTTCAATGACAAACCGATGACTTTGCGCTGCATTCGCTTATCGATTATTGACTAATGGATACCCAATAACCTTTTCAATGCTCGGTGTTCTATTGGAGAAATGAATACAAAAAAGGCCAACGACAAGCGCTGACCTTAGCTATTCAAAACACACCTGAAGCGAGTTTAACTTGCTAAAACACAAACGGTTCTAGATAAACATAGCACTAAAAAGTCCCGACTGTTTTCTTTGCACAGATAGCCCGAGCTTTTTCTGCGTCCTCACCTTTATTTTTGAGATAGCACTGTCGATAAGATTCGACGTAGCGCTCAAATAACACCTTGGCTTCAGGTTGTGGTTTAGAGAGCAGTTGGTTAACAAACTTTCTTGAGCCGACCTCAAAATGCTGAGTATCGATTGGGCTATTCCAATCCCCTCCCCAGATCATAAATCCGTGATGGGCAAAAAGCTCAACCACATCTTCAGCCATGCCGCGGCGTTCTATTTCATCACGCGCACGAAAGCGAGTACGGTTCACATAACTTGTCGCAGATTGTGAAGGCTTTACCGTGATCTTTCCGTTGCTATCGAACGCTAAGAAAGGATTTTGAACTGGGTTGATGTCTATCGCCACACCATAAGCATGCTTCGACCAACCACCTCCACCTATAATAGGACGAGCATTAAACGCACTGCTGTTGTTCGCGTCCATTGAGGCGTTATCGTCACCTCTGAATTCACGCATTAGGCGAGCGGAATGAAGAGGAAAATTGCGCTGTTTGAGCTCCGAAAAAATTTGTTCAACAGCAGGTGCAACCACATCAAGCACGATCATATTGCCCTGTTGCGTTTCCCCTTTGAAATTAATGAAATCGAAATCCACTTTGGATAGTCGCTCACAACCGACAGGCGCACCACTACTCAAGACATTGTTCTTTTTCATCATGTCGCATTGCCATTGAGATATAGGGGCAACTTGGGCGTTACTCACAGCACTGAGCACAGTGGCCAGATAGCCGACAATAAAACGTTTCATATCAGAGACTCAAAAAAATAGGAGTGGAAATCAACAGGGATTGAAAAATAACACATTAAACAAAACTAAACGCACGCTTTGTTAGCGCGTTTTGTCCCAATAGACAATCTCTCGAACTCGTCCGTTCTGATCCTTATCCGCCTTTCCGCCAATATCAGAAAATTCAGGCAAGCACGACAATGTTGGAGCGTGATACGCAATCAACATCAATATGAATGCGTCATAAATATCGTCTATCGCAACGTCTTTACGCTTGGTATTTGAAACGGCCAACGACAAGCCGTCACACCATTGAGGGGCGAGTTGCTGAATAATAGAAAGCCGTTCCTCTTTGCCTTCTTGCGTTCGTTTGGAAAACGTCAGCGGTTCACCTTTCAATGCTGCAAACACCACCTCAGGATGTGATTCCCTTATCGAAAGGCTTGAGTGAGATTCAATGAGTTCATCAAGCTCGCGAATCTTGGGCACAATTCCCCAAGTCTGTTTAGAAAACTTCTTATCAAGCTGCTCAACATTAGCACTGCACGCCGCAATGTAATCGGTTTGGTAAACCGCCTCTCGACACGGAACAGGAAACACGGAAGAGCCACGTTTGCTGGTGAGGAAACGTCTTGCTGCTTTATCGCATAATCTATCTGGAGTCAGTGAATCGCTAAAGCCAATCGGCATATCGATTAATGTTGTTGATCCCGTAAGATCATCAACCAGCTCTTCGAGGGTCTTCACCACCTTGAACTCAGGTGTTTCATTGCCAGAGACAATCCAAGCGATCCAACCCGCCTTGCAGCCATCAATTCCGATGTATTTCATCGTTTACTCTACCGTTACTCAAAGGATTAAATTAGAGGGTAAATTGCGATCAGTGCCACTCATTGATTAATAGTCGGCTTTTCACACCGCGTACCTGCAAACCCATAGCGTCAAACACCTCTTCGAAATCTCGACACTGTAATGGAATATTGGGTAAAGAAAGAGCCGCTTCCGAAAAGAACTGTTGTTCAAAATGAGCGGAATCGTTCCACGCCAATTGCCACCATTCGAGAATACGAGGCTTAGACGCACGAAGTTTTTCAGCGGTAGGAACTTTGTCACTTTTGCTTAGATTCTCTTTGCTTGTGGTGGGAAAGAGGTTCCACTTGTCGTTATTCGGCCAATAAGCAAAAGGCAGACAGTGATCAACGTGATACTCGTTTTTTAATGATTTTCCACTCCAAACACTGACAATGTCTGCCTGATCAGCTCTAAGCTGTTCAACTCTTTTGCGTACATCACGAGTATCATGGTTTCGGTCAATCCAGACTAAACAGTCGTGATAGGTCTGTAGTGATATGTTGCGCTGTCGATTTAACTCAAAACGCTGCATCTCCATCACCCATTGATTCACCACCAGCGGTTCAATCCAAGAGTGGTAAATTCTAAAGCACTCCCACAGGCTTTCATCGAGAGTGAAATAGCCAAAGCTTTCTAGGAACTCACAATCAATGACCAGCGATTCTCGGCTCTTACGTCGCTGCTGAGGTGGGAGTATCTCAAACAGCTTATTCTCTTTAGAGCCATGATAAATAAAGGTCACTGGACCCGATTTAATAGTACTGATCGTTTGTGAAAACAGCTTCTGCAATGCTTTGGCTTCCTCGCCTAAAAACATAGTACCAATAGCTAGATCATCGGCACTAAGATGCTTTAGTTTGTTCCAACCATCCGTTTTTACAAATCCGAGGCCTTTACTCGTGTTGCTATTTTGCTGAATCCCAGCGCCTTCTATATCGATATCAATCAAGCGCTTAAACTGCCTAACCCAATACAGAGCGACCAAGCCCAATGGTAGAGAAATTTTCCCATCAGTTCGATCAATCACAGCGCCTGAATGAGCATCCGCAATTCGCAGTAATGTTCTCAACAAAGCCAACTTGTATGTGGCCGACTTGTTGTCATTCACAATAATGTGGCGCACCTTGTTCAAGTCACCGGAGCCATCGTCTGGCAATGTCATCACCACGGTTTGCCACCACACTTCATTGCGGTTCAACCTATCTTGGCTATCATCAACATGACGAACCAACAAGGCGCTGTTTTTTGATAAACGCTCGAGCTCTTCAACTGAGACTTCATAGCCTTGTCGACTGTCTTGAAACTCCCCATGACGCAGAGTGATCACCAGCTTGCCATTTGGAGCTAGCAAGTTAGACAATTTTCTAAATGCACGCTCTCGATGAGACGGAGCGAGATGCATCCAAACCGCACTCACCAATATCAACTCAAAACGCATTCCGAGGTTTTCAGTGCGGCTAAGCGAGGGGAGTGAATCATCAATCCAGGTAACACTTGGGCCTGTATATTTCGAGCCTTGTTCGCGTAATGAAGCACTTGGTTCTATCGCAATAACATCAGCTCCGGCTTTGTGCATCCATAGCGCATCACGACCGCTCCCTGCACCGATATCTAGTACTTTATCGCCCTCTAAAGGCCAGTAAGCTTGCCAGCTTTTATGTACCGTCTCGAACGTAACTGAGTTGTACTGCTGGCAAAGTGTGTGAGCATTTTTATCGTAAAATGGAATCGATGAGGACATATGCGTTATTGGAGTAAGGAGTCTATCTCAATAGTAATGGGGAGCTTGGGCGATTGCTAGCAGCTCATGTAAGTTCAGCCACACCAATCAACATTTATCGTTAGTGACTGTTTTATATCAATATCTACCTAATGAGCTCATCAGGCGAGTCACATCATGAATCAGTTTCGTCAGCAAAACAAAAACAAACAAGGTGCAAGCTGACGTGCGAACAGAGATAATTGTTTGAAGATGATTAACTCGCCTAAAGCACCTAGCCGATAAAGACTAATGAACACATACTCACACATAGATACCCCATTCAACCTGCGCCACACCTGTTGGTTTTGTGGTGAACCTTCCAGTAACCTTGTTGAATTCCCTAAGACAGCGCAGGCTGTTGCCAAGATTGGCCATTCACCGATAGCACTGCCGGCTTGTAATGAGTGTGCGAGAATTAACTATTCAAAGAATCTGACCTCAATTTGGTCTGTGCGCGATCAGATAAAACACACTCTGATAGACAAGTACGCTAAGCACCTTGGCATCGGTGAGAACTGGACAGAGCAAGAACTTATTGATTCTGATTTCTCGGGCTCGACACTTGGCGGGTTTGGGCGCAGCGCGTGGAAAATGTATCAAATCGCCAAGCAACGCGTCGATTATAAAGGCTGGCCTTTGTCGGTTGATGACATCCCACTTGAGGTATACGACGAAACCAGTGGCTTTGAGTTTGACGGTACTCGTTATGCCTCAATCAATTCGTGTATAGACTATTTCACCAAGGCTGCAAGCGTAGACAAAGAGCTGTTGTCGCAGCTTGTCGACATCGTTTCATCAGACCGATTTAGCTACGCACTGCGAATCGCTAAGCTGAACAAAAGTGTCTCTAATACCAAGCGCTCGGAGATCGTCGAAGAGGTACTACAACAAGAGTCTGAACAAGAAGAGATACTGCTTGAGCAAGCTAATTCAATGTTTAACCCAAACGTCGAAGAGGTGAATATTTCAGGCTCAGTTGCGCCTGTATTTGCCATTCAATGGGCGTTAGCTAACAAGGTTGAAGATTTGGCCCACCTATGTGCGCTCGAAGATGAGTATTTCGACTATTTCGAACACCTCGGCGGCCCTGCAGCTTTCATGTCTTATAACGGCCTACAACTCTACTTGGAATCGCGTCAAGATCCTGAATGGGTAGAAAAATCGGATCCAAATAAACAGTATTGGTGATCATGAGCCATTACTGGTGAACACGTGTAAGCTCGATAAGTGTGTCAAATGCCCATTGTTAGTCCTTGTTTTATATAAAGATCTAAAAATAGCCCCCTAACACAGTTAATTGTTGCAATTCGGTTAAATAGAGTGAAAACTTCAAGCATCTAAAACTATTTAATCACTGCCATCTGTGGTGAGTAAGGAGTGAATTGTGCTTGCTGTTCTTCGTATTATTTTGGCTACGGTGTTTATTATTCTCACCACTCTATGTGCTTTTGTTTACTGCTTGTTTAGCCCCAAGAACCCCAAGCATGTGTACGTTTTCTGTCGTTGGTTCAACCAACTCCAAAAGATCATCGGTGTAAAACTGGTGCAGCGCGGCCTCGACAATGCCCCGACACCAGAAAACAGCGTCTACATCTCTAACCACCAAAGCATATTGGACTTTGTGACCGACCCAGGAATGCTAAGACCACGCACTGTTTCATTGGGCAAACGCGATTTGTTGTACGTGCCTTTCTTTGGTCTGCTGTATTGGATCACCGGTAACATCATGATTAACCGTGAAGACAAGTCCAAAGCACGCGATACCATCAAACAAGTGGCGGAAGCGATTCATCAGAGAGATCTATCTGTTTGGGTTTACCCTGAAGGAACCCGTAGTAAAGGACGTGGATTACTGCCATTCAAAACAGGCGCTTTCCGAATGGCGATTGAAGCTGGTGTGCCTATCACCCCGATGTGTACCAGCACCACACACAATAAGATCGACTTAAATCGATTAAACAACGGTATTGCGATTACCGAGATGCTGGAACCTATCGATGTGTCTGGATACAAGCTCAGCGATGCAAGGGAGCTGGCCAATCGCTGTCACGCACTCATGGCAGAGAAAATAGCAGAGCTTGATGCCGAAGTAGCTCGTTTAGAGGCGCAGCAAAACCCAGAGTTGGATTCAGACCGCTCTTCTACGAACTAACTCACAACGAACCCACTGAGTTATCGCTCAATTACTTAAAAAGATACTCAACGATCGCAACTCTCATTGTTCTTGTTTTACTTACTGGCGCTTATCCGCAAAATAAAAACAGGCGTTAACGGCTTTATAGAGCAATGGGAGTAAACGATGGAAGTGATTCACCATGGCGGCAAACATACTGTCACAGGATCTTGTCACGAATTAAGAGATTCAGGCCAAGCGGTGCTCATCGATTGTGGCCTGTTTCAAGGTTTAGATCTTCAAGGTAAAAAGCTTCAAGGTGCGGACACCCACCCTCTTGATATTGAATTTGAAACATCCCACCTCAACGCTCTGCTGCTGACTCATACTCACATTGATCATATTGGCCGATTACCTTGGTTACTCGCCAGTGGGTTTAACCAACCGATTTATTGCACGCAAGCCACCGCTGAACTCGCCCCTTTAATGATTGAGGATGGCTTAAAGCTGCAAGGACTCAGTAATAAACAGTCGAAGCTGATACTCAAAAAGATTCATTCGTTAATTGCTCCCAAGCCTTACGGGGAATGGTTTCCAATCACGTCTAAACAGCAAAAAAACGGAAAGGATCATCATAGGCCAAATACTTTGCATGCCCGCTTTCAACCCGCTGGGCACATCTTAGGTTCTGCCTATATCGAGATTAAATTACCCAACCAAGAGGTGGTAGTCTTCTCTGGCGATTTGGGCCCAAGTAACACACCACTACTGCCCGATCCTAAGCCACCACAACAAGCCGACTATCTGTTTATCGAATCCACTTATGGCACCAGTACACATGATGATATTGCGACACGAGCAGAGCGCCTCAAAAGCATCATAGATCGTTCGCTACTTGATGGGGGTGTCATCCTAATTCCGGCCTTCAGTATCGGTCGAACACAAGAGTTGCTATTTGATATCGAACACCTGATCTTTGAGCATCAGCTCAGCGCCGATATTCCTATCATCCTCGATTCTCCTATGGCAGAGAAAGTGACACGTTCCTATCGACGCTTTAAAGAACTCTGGGGACAAGAAGCAAAGCAACGGCTAGAACTGAAACGTCACCCGCTTGCATTTGAGCAGTGCATTACTGTTGATGGGCATAGAATGCACAAGAAAATCGTTAATCGCCTTAAGTCGACAGGTGAACCCGCGATTGTGGTCGCAGCTTCTGGAATGTGTCAGGGCGGCAGGATCATGAACTACTTATCCGCCTTGCTTCCCGATAAACGAACTGATGTAATTTTAGCTGGCTATCAAGCGCACGGAACGCTCGGACGAGAGCTGCAACAAGGCGAAATGCAGGTTTCTATTGATAACAAAGACGTTGAGGTTAATGCTCAAATTCATGGCATGTCTGGCTATTCTGCTCATGCTGATAAAGAGGATCTCTACCGATTTATAGAGGGTATCGCGACTCCACCGAAAGAGGTGCATTTGATTCACGGCGAGCCAAATACTCAGTCGGAGTTCGCTCAAGAATTACAAGAGCGAGGGTTCGTAGTTGTTTGAAACAGTCATCAAACTAACAACTTTCACTAAGTAATTCTTAAAGCCGCAATTATCGAATCTTCAAAAAACACAGTTTCTTGCATCTGCTAGATCATACGATGCAGGTGATAGATTCCAATCTACTTATCCCCCCCCCCCTATATCAGCCGTTTATGCTAGCGGCTTTACACGCTGCTTTTTTTTAATTTCGTATTTTATTCGCATCTCAAATACCCCTTTTTGTATTAATCACTATTTATTCACTTTGCAAAACACCAGAAGGCAAAACTAGTTGCATATCAAGTTAAATGAAACGATTATCGAATTAGCACTAAGCATTAACAAACCCCCTCTATAACTTGCTTTATGTCACAGTAATCCTAATGCGCAGTTAAATAATTTAACACTTGGGTTACAAGTGAAGTATTGTGTTGTTCGAAAAACAATCATAAGCAAAACTAACAGGGAAAATACTCATGCAGTCATTCGTTGATTTTTTGAATGGAATAATCTGGAGCCCAGTACTTATCTACCTATGTTTAGGTGCAGGTTTGTTCTACTCCATCATGACTCGATTTGTTCAAATCCGTCACTTCTTTGAAATGTGGCGCTTGCTACTATCAGGTAAAAGCTCATCAAAAGGCATCTCGTCTTTCCAAGCTCTAGCCGTTTCGCTATCTGGCCGTGTCGGTACCGGTAACATTGCTGGTGTTGCCGCCGCTATCGGTTTCGGTGGCCCAGGTGCAGTATTCTGGATGTGGGTTGTAGCCTTCTTTGGCGCCGCAACTGCTTACGCAGAATCTACGCTAGCGCAAATCTACAAAGAAGAAGACGAAGGCCAGTTCCGTGGTGGTCCGGCTTACTACATTGAAAAAGCAATGGGTCAGAAGTGGTACGCATGGATCTTCGCTATCGCGACTATTTTTGCATGTGGCATTTTGCTTCCAGGTGTTCAGTCAAACAGTATTGGTAATGCTGTAGAAGCTGCATTTGGCTCAGGTGATATGATTGAAACAGCTGTCGGTACATTCAGTTTCGCTAAAATTTTCACCGGTACTGTTGTTGCTATCATCCTTGCTTTCATCATCTTTGGTGGTGTTAAACGTATTGCGAACTTCACACAAATCGTTGTTCCTTTCATGGCATTGGCGTACATCATCATCGCGTTCGTTATCATTCTGCTAAACATCAGCCAAGTGCCAACTGTTTTCGCAATGATTGTTGGTGATGCATTCACACCTATGGCTGGCTTCGGTGCTGCAATTGGTTGGGGTGTTAAGCGTGGTGTTTACTCAAACGAAGCGGGTCAAGGTACAGGTCCTCACGCGGCAGCAGCTGCAAGTGTTGATCACCCAGCTCAGCAAGGTTTGGTACAAGCGTTTTCTATCTACATCGATACTCTTCTAGTATGTTCTGCTACAGCGTTCATGATCATCATCACTGGTGCTTACAACGTTCACGGCGGCGCAGAAGGTGTGTTCCTTGTTCAGAACTTAGCAGCAAACGTTGGTGCGAATGGTCCTGTATTTACACAGCTTGCTATTGAAAGTGCACTACCAGGCATTGGTAAGCCATTCATCGCATTTGCTCTGTTCTTCTTCGCATTTACAACGATTCTTGCTTACTACTACATCGCAGAAACGAATATTGCTTACCTACGTCGTACCATCAAGATCCCTGGCATGATGTTCGTACTTAAGCTTGTTCTTATCACTGCAGTTTTCTATGGCACAGTTAAAACAGCTAACCTTGCATGGGCAATGGGTGATGTTGGTGTTGGCTTGATGGCATGGTTAAACATCGTGGGTATTCTGATCATCTTCTTCATGTCTAAGCCTGCGCTTAAAGCTCTAGCTGACTATGAAGAACAGCAGAAACAAGGCGTAACTGAGTACACATTCAACCCTGTAAAACTAGGCATTAAAGGTGCAACTTACTGGGAAGAGAAGTACAAGCGTAAAACAGGCAAGTCTCCTGAAACAGAAGCTGCAGACACTAAACCTGTAGAGCAACCTTCAGCTTAAGCTTGTGCCTTAACAAATGGATTGCTTTAGCAAATAGCTCGCTTTAACTCGCGCTATTAATAACGCATAAAAAAGGGGTTAGCCATTTCGGCTAACCCCTTTTGTTTTATTCATAACCAATAAACGGCTTATAACAAACTAACTGTTCCCGAGTTAGAGTATTAAGCAGCGATTTCTTGTGTTGCCAGTTGAGGTGCTTTCTTCTCACCGATAGGCAGAACTGTGCGGCCGTATTCGTTGTTGATTACTTGTGCCATTGCAAAGTAGATAGCTGAAGCGCCACAGAAGATACCTTCAAAACCAGCGATAGTGCCGATCAGTTCGCTACCAGTGAAATCACGAGCTGCAAGTAGGAAGAACAAGATAGTTAGTGAACCGAATACTACTTGCTTCGCTACTGGGTAGCATAGAGAACCGATGAACATGAAGCCAGTGAAGATGCCCCATAGAAGTAGGTACCAACCCATGAATGCAGCAGGGCTTGCTGGTAGGCCCATGTAAGGCATTACGATTAAACCAACCAAAGACAACCAGAATAGGCCGTAAGAAGTAAACGCAGTTGTACCGAACGTGTCACCACGTTTGAAACACATTGTGCCCACGATAACTTGGCTCAAACCACCGTAAAAAATACCCATAGCAAGAATCATTGAATCGATTGGAAAGAAACCTGCGTTGTGGATATTAAGAAGAATAGTGGTCATACCGAAACCCATTAAGCCTAGTGGCGCTGGGTTAGCTAGTTTGGTCGACATTGCGAATTTACCTTATTAAAGTGGTTGATTAAAAAAAATCGATAGAATTTGTAAGAAAATTTTAATCTATAAACCGCTCAACTAGGTAATCCAGTTATCGAAAACTAAGATTGTGTAAATGATCTTATGGAAGATTAGTTTCATAACGACACAAATCAATTCACAGAAACTATAAGTAAACAAATTCCCTATCGCGCTATAAAAAAGATGCGAGTAACGAGATGTGAGATTCGAAAAGAGTCTTTAGATTCAAGTAAGCGGGATACGAAGAGCGTGTTGAGATTGAAGTTAGTAATATGCATATGAAAAAGTTGCGGGTAACGAGATGCGGGATGCGAAAAGAGTCTTCAGATTTGAGTAAGCGAGAACCCTTAGCATCAAACTTAGACAATAGAGAGCTAGCTTTTCGTTACTCGATTACTCGCATCCCGTATCTGTCCATTAAATCTCGTCTCTACTTAGACATATTAAATTACGCTTGTTGTTGTTTAGACTCTGACACTTGAGATTGAACGTCTGAAGAAGCGTTTTTACTCGCATCGCATTTAGCTAACAGAGTCACAAGGATAAGCTGAGCAACAAGAGCGCCCAACACAACCAATGCACTTCCCGTAAAGCCAGCCACGATAAAGCTCACTAAAGCGATAGAACCGTTCATCAATGCATAAGGCAGTTGTGTCTTAAAGTGCTCAAACTGGTCACACCCGGCACCTGTTGAAGAAAGAATCGTGGTTTCAGAGATCGGTGAGCAGTGATCACCAAACAAGCCACCCGATAACACGGCACCAATTGCGACGAGTAGCGGAGCATCTATTGCAATCGCGGTTGGAATAACCAATGGCATCATTATCGCGAAGGTTCCCCAAGAAGAGCCCGTAGCGAATGAGATGATAGCCGACAGCAAGAAAGCGACCGCTGGTACTAACCAGTATGGAAAGCCACTCTGTGCTTGTTCAGCAATATAAGCCGCTGCTCCTAACTCTTTACCGACAGTACTTAACGCCCAAGCCAGTACCAAGATTATTGCCATTGGCATCATGTTTCCCATGCCTTTTAGGTACACAGAAACGCCATCCGACAGTTTTCTCACGCCGTAGTAAGCCATCAGCGAGATCAAGGTAATCGCGGCAAAGAAATAAGCCGAAGATAATGCTGCTCTGAATGATGAGCCTGCGACCTTTTGGAATGGGAAGCCTTGTGGAACCAACATGGCGCACAACACCACCAACATCACTAACAATGGTGCCCAGACAAAAGAAGCCTTTGCATTTTTATGCGAGAACGCATTGAGTGATTCGTTATTCACGCCAGAGTTAATCCCCGCTTGGCAATCACGCTCGGCTTTTGCCATTGGTCCAAAGTCTAAACCTTTAACGGACACGAGCGGAACGATGAAAATCGCGAGAAATGCGTAGAACTGGAAAGGAATCGCACCGATGAAGGCATCCCAGTCAGACATGTTGACATTCAAAGCCGTAAACTCTTTTTGAATCAGACTCATGATGTAAACACCCCAGCCGATAAAAGGGATAAGGATTGCGACTGGTGATGACGTAGAATCGATGATGAATGCTAGCTTCTGTCTTGAAAGTTTTAGTTTATCGAAAAGAGGACGAAAAACAGGGCCAACAATTAGCGGAGTACCTAAGTCTGAGAAAAATATAACGATTCCACCCAGCCATGCTGACAATTGAGCTTGGCATTTATTGCTTACCCACTGAGTCACTCGCTTTGCAAAAGCGACGCCGCCACCAGACTTTTCCATCAAAGAGACAAAACCACCGATGAACACCAACAGCATAATCACACCTGCGTTGTAGCTATCCGTAAGCTGTGGTACTAGGTAGCCTTTGACCATGGTTCCAAAGGTATCAAGAGGATTTAGTTCACTAAACATTCCGGTGAGCATAGCTACACCACTGAGTACGCCAGCAAAAAGGCCAATCACTACATTCCTTGTCGCCAACGACAACACCAAAGTAATCACAATGGGGATGAGTGACGTGATGTCTGTCTGTTCCATAGGTAAACCTTAACCCTAAAATAAAGAATAAGTATAACTTAAAAGTGAATATAAATTCACACTCAGCATTTGTACAGGACTTTATTCTCTAAATGGAAAATTAACATTCAGCTAAGAAGTTTTGCGTTAGATAATCGAGGAACGCAGAGCAGAAACGCAAAAGCCGAAAGCAATCACTTTCGGCTTTGATTCGTCAGTTGAGGTACTTAATTAGCTGAGTAATTATTGACAGCTGATTTCATCCCAGAACCAATTCGATTGAACTGGGCTTTCCCAGACGCCAGGGCCGTTTTTAGCCACGAAGCACTTACCGTTATGCGTCACTTTATCGCCATTACTCACTTGGCTAACCCCCGCTTGCCACGTAATAAATTCAGATGGATCGACAACCACTGGCGGCTCTGCCACAGGTGGTTCAACGGGTGTAGGATCTACCGGAGCAGGATCGACAGGCACAGGATCAACGGGAGCTGGATCAGTAACAACCGGCGGTGTTGGCTCTCCAGCAACCAATTTCCAAGGGCCACCATTGGCAGGGTCATCCCCTTGTGTCCACCATTTCGCTTCATAGGTTGCGCCGTTGTGAGTCACTTGGTCGCCCGCATTGTAAACCTTAGTCGCACTCCAACCATTACCACCGGGATCAGTACCTGGGTCTACCGGATCAAGCTTATCGACCACTTTCACTTCCGGCCAGCTTGCATGAGAGCCATAGAAATTGGTCACACACTTCTCGTAATCGCCCGCCACCAGCGCGGAATAAGCAGTTTGGAAACCAACCAACTCGCACTCAAATGAATACCCTTCTGGGCGATCTGCGTAGTATTTCCAGTTGCCATCCCAGTTGGTGTACAACACATCAGTCGCGCCGTTGAGGTTCAAGCTTCCGTAAGGTGTTTGCTGCCAACAGGTATTCGCTTCATCCGCTTCTACAGGAATTTCATAGTGAGCCGCTAACCCTTCCCAGTAACGAATTCGGTTAACTGGTTGGCCCTTGTCTTTATTCTGTTCACCACACTCAATACCACCGTTGATCACGTTGATTGTGGTACCGAACCCATAACCAATACCTGCATCCAATTCGCGTTGAGAAGGTGTCCAAGTGCGGTCAATCACATGCAGCATGGCAGGCTTAGGTGCTTGTGGTGTTAAGAAAAACCAGATAGCTGACGCTAAGTTCAACCAAGAGTCCGCTACCAAGCCCGGATTGTTGAGAAGCACCGTCGCGTCACCATCAAACATCACCTCAGAGAAGGCACCGTAGTTAAAGTGGTAAGAAAGCTGTTTAGCACCACGACCGAAGTAGCCCTGCCCCGCGGCACATGGCCAACGTGCATTTTGCCAATCGTTCTGACCACAACCCGTGGTGTAACCTTCTTGCCCTTCAGACCACCCCATTTCACGAACATGCACCAGCGCTTGCTGCCACTCTTCTAGAGCTAATGGGTTATCTGAGGTGTTGTCTATCGCGATGTGACCGCCCGTCTCTTGAGAGAAGTGAGCAAAAGCGGTGATGATGGATTTCTTACAGATAGCATCAGAATCACGGCCATCAGTGTACTCTCCACAGAACGCAGGGAATTTACCAATCGCACGTAAGAAACGAGTGTAAGTGTATTCTGGTGCAGCCATCTGAGTAAGAAAATCCCATTCAGATTGAGGGAATACACGCTCAACCCGCTTTACGTTTTCAGGGTTGGAAGATAAACCGGGTTCAATCGCCTCAACGATGGTGTTCGAACGAGTTTGTAGAGCCTGTGACCAGATCGCATACATAGGGTCCGACGTTTTTGCTTGTTCAGCAGCTTGTAATGCCGACTTTTCAACAAGGTAACCATTCGGGTTTTGCGGATCAGGTTGAATGTTCAAAGACGCATGACTTTGCGCTGCCAAGGTGCAGCCCAGTACTGTCGCCAAATATTTGATTTTTAACATGATGGATTCTCTTATCTGTCCTTAATAAGTCCATCAAAGAGTATGCGGCGCGTGAGAAATGGCCTAGCTGTTGCTATATGAATTTATAAAAAGTGCGAGTGATATTTTTGATATATAGCTCAACACAACAAAGCGTCTCATAGTTTCTTGAGCTGATATCTAGTTTCCAACTCATTTGGTTTCTAGGCATTGTTCATTTGATTTCTAGGTATGGCTCATAAGCCTTTAATGCTATGAATCAATATAATGAATCGAAAAGAAAAAAGCCCCGAACTGAGCTCGAGGCTTAAGATCTTAATCAACGCTGGTTAAATCTCTAAGAGATTATTCCCACTCGATAGTTGCCGGTGGCTTACCAGAAATATCGTAAACAACACGTGAAATGCCGTTAACTTCGTTGATAATACGGTTAGAAACCTTACCTAGGAAGTCGTATGGTAGGTGTGCCCAGTGAGCAGTCATGAAGTCGATAGTTTCTACAGCACGTAGAGATACAACCCAATCGTACTTACGGCCATCGCCCATTACGCCAACTGAACGTACTGGTAGGAATACCGTGAATGCTTGAGATACTTTGTGGTAAAGGTCAGCAGCGTGAAGCTCTTCAATGAAGATTGCATCAGCACGACGCAATAAATCACAGTACTCTTTCTTCACTTCGCCAAGTACACGAACACCTAGACCTGGACCCGGGAATGGGTGGCGGTAAAGCATGTTGTATGGAAGACCAAGCTCTAGACCGATCTTACGTACTTCATCTTTGAATAGCTCACGTAGAGGCTCAACAAGGCCCATTTCCATATCATCAGGAAGACCACCAACGTTGTGGTGAGATTTGATTACGTGTGCTTTACCTGTCTTAGATGCAGCAGACTCGATTACGTCTGGGTAGATAGTACCTTGAGCAAGCCATTTAGCATTCTTCAGTTTCTTAGACTCTTCATCGAAGATATCTACGAATACGTGACCGATGATCTTACGCTTAGCTTCTGGTTCAGCTTCGCCTTCAAGAGCGTCAAGGAAGCGTTGCTCAGCATCTACTTTGATGATGTTTAGACCAAACTTGTTGCCGAACATCTCCATAACCTGCTCAGCTTCGTTCAAACGAAGAAGGCCGTTATCTACAAATACACATGTTAGTTTGTCGCCGATAGCGCGGTGAGCAAGCATTGCAACTACAGATGAATCAACACCACCAGAAAGACCAAGGATAACTTCGTCGTCACCTACTTGTTCTTTAATACGTGCAACTGCATCTTCAATGATTGAAGCTGAAGTCCACAGACCTTCACAACCACATGCGTTAAGAACGAAGTTCTCTAGCATTTTTAGGCCGTTCTTAGTGTGTGTTACTTCTGGGTGGAATTGTACGCCGTAGTACTTCTTCTCTTCGTTTGCCATTGCAGCGTATGGGCAAGTGTCTGTTTCAGCGATCTTTGTGAAATCAGCTGGGATCTCAACCACTTTATCGCCGTGGCTCATCCAAACATCTTGAGTAGACTCAAGGTCTGCGAAAAGTGCAGATTCACCAGTCACTTGTACCGCTGCGTAGCCGAACTCGCGCTCAGTAGACGTTGCTACTTTACCGCCAAGTTGCTCAGCCATAGTTTGCATTCCGTAGCAGATACCGAATACAGGAACACCTGAATCAAATACGTACTGAGGTGCACGTGGAGAGTTCTCTTCCGTTACACTTTCAGGGCCACCAGATAGGATGATGCCGTCTGGATTGAATTCACGAATATCCGCTTCTTCTACGTCCCAGCTCCAAAGTTCACAGTAAACACCGATCTCACGAATACGACGAGCTACTAGCTGTGTGTATTGAGAACCGAAGTCTAGAATTAGAATACGTTGGTCATGAATATTTTTAGTCATTGTAAGCAGTCTTATTGGCTATGTGATAAAACGGAGGCGAGTTTACTCACCTCTGATTAACTCTTCAAGAAATAAAGCAAACGTTTTCGTTGGTTATCTGTAACCTCGTGTTTTGAGAAAATCAGAATTTCAGCAAAACAGGCGGTAGATAAAATAATGTGCCGACTAAATCAGCACATTATTCAAACGTTTGGACGTATTATTAACCTAAACGGTAGTTAGGTGCTTCTTTCGTGATTTGAACATCGTGTACGTGAGATTCTTTCATGCCCGCACCAGAGATACGAACAAACTCAGCTTTAGTACGCATGTCTTCAACAGTTGCAGAACCCGTAAGGCCCATGCTTGAGCGTAGACCGCCCATCTGTTGGTGAACGATCTCTTTTAGACGACCTTTGTATGCGATACGACCTTCAATACCTTCTGGAACAAGCTTGTCTGCAGCGTTGTCAGATTGGAAGTAACGGTCAGAAGAACCTTGAGACATAGCACCAAGAGAACCCATACCACGGTAAGACTTGTAAGAACGACCGTTGTAAAGGATAACTTCACCTGGAGCTTCTTCAGTACCAGCGAACATTGAACCAACCATCACACAAGATGCGCCAGCAACGATAGCTTTACAGATATCGCCAGAGAAGCGGATACCGCCATCTGCGATTACTGGAATACCGTATTCGTTAGCGACTTCAGCTGCATCTGCGATTGCTGTCACTTGAGGAACACCAACACCAGTAACGATACGAGTCGTACAGATTGAACCAGGGCCGATACCTACTTTAACCGCACTAACACCAGCTTCGATAAGAGCACGAGCGCCAGCGCCAGTTGCTACGTTACCACCGATGATTTGTAGATCAGGGTATGCAGCGCGAGTTTCGCGGATACGGTTAAGTACGCCTTCAGAGTGACCGTGTGAAGAGTCGATAAGTAGAACGTCTACGCCAGCTTCAACTAGAGCAGCAACGCGCTCTTCGTTACCAGCACCAGCACCAACAGCTGCACCTACACGTAGGCTGCCGCGCTCATCTTTACAAGCGTTTGGTTTACGTTCTGCTTTGTGGAAATCTTTTGCAGTGATCATGCCCGTTAGTTGGAAGTCATCATTTACAACAAGAACTTTTTCAACACGCGCTTCGTGCATTTTCTCTTGAACTTCTTCACGAGTTGCACCTTCTTTAACAGAAGCAAGGCGAGCTTTAGGCGTCATTACTACATCAACTTTCTTAGAAAGGTCAGTAACAAAGCGAACGTCACGGCCAGTAATAATACCAACCAATTCGTTTGTTTCAGTAACAACAGGGAAACCGGCAAAGCCGTGTTTTTCAGTTAGGGCTACAACATCAGCGATTGTCGCGTCAGGGTTTACAGTTACTGGGTGAGAAACCACACCTGCTTCGTAAATTTTAACCTGGCGAACCATTTCAGCTTGCTGTTCAATAGACATGTTCTTATGAATGAAGCCTATTCCGCCTTCTTGTGCCAGTGCAATCGCTAGGCGAGCTTCTGTCACAGTATCCATCGATGCAGAGATCATTGGGATGTTTAGGGAAATATTCTTCGTCAGCTGAGTGCGAAGATCAGCTGTATTAGGGAGAACGG
Source organism: Vibrio sp. 10N.286.51.C3 (assembly GCF_003050065.1). Lineage (NCBI taxonomy): Bacteria > Pseudomonadati > Pseudomonadota > Gammaproteobacteria > Vibrionales > Vibrionaceae > Vibrio > Vibrio sp. 10N.286.51.C3. The sequence goes on from NZ_PIGC01000010.1 coordinate 117,903, forward strand.
TGGAGTGTGCTGGCACTAGCAGTACGTCGTCGAATGTCAGCGCTTCTTTGGCAATTCTTAGCATTTGCAATATCTCACAATAATAGGAGTAAAAAGAAACAATCCAATCTCATCGTTTCGCCTAATGAGGGCAGCCAATTAAGGAAAATCAAACTGCATTTGGATTAGATATTGCGGACGGATTATACGGCCAACGAAATCGCTTGGCTACACATTTTTGTATTTTTAATTTGCATTTACCCCCTTGCTATGTATTATATTGCCGCTATCTTCCATACTCACGCCCTGTGAGAATCCAAGAAAGACCTTCCTTCAAGGAAAGATAGTGCTTCTATGACTAATCCAAACATCTTTACTGTTTCTCGCCTCAACTCAGAGGTTCGTCTCCTATTAGAAAACGAAATGGGAATAGTCTGGCTCGTTGGTGAAATATCAAACTTCTCTGCACCTGTATCTGGTCACTGGTACCTCACGCTTAAAGACTCTCGCGCTCAAGTTAAGTGCGCCATGTTTCGTGGCAATAACCGCCGAGTCACTTTTAAGCCTCAGAACGGTAATCAAGTGTTAGTCAAAGCTCGTCTGTCGCTTTATGAGCCACGCGGTGACTACCAACTGATCATCGAAAGCATGCAGCCAGAGGGTGACGGTAAACTTCAGCAAGAGTTTGAAAAGCTTAAGATGAACTTGGCGGCAGAAGGCTTATTTGCTCAGTCCAGTAAGCAAGCTCTTCCTGAACATCCAAAACGCGTTGGCGTCATCACCTCTAAAACCGGTGCAGCACTGTTTGATATTCTTGATGTCCTGAAAAGACGCGATCCTTCATTGCCTGTTGTGGTTTACCCGACCATGGTTCAAGGCGAAGAGGCGGCAATTCAGATTGCTCAGGCGATTGGGTGTGCCAATGAGCGCAATGAGTGTGATGTGTTGATCGTGGGTCGTGGCGGCGGTTCGTTAGAAGACCTATGGTGCTTCAATAACGAGATCGTAGCTCGCACAATCGCTGCAAGCCAAATCCCGATTATCAGTGCAGTTGGCCACGAAGTTGATGTCACTATCGCCGATTTCGTCGCAGATATGCGCGCTCCAACACCATCAGCAGCCGCTGAATTGGTTAGCCGTGATAACAGCCATAAAGAACAAGCTTTTGCGTCTAAACGTGCTCGCTTAGTCAGTGCGATTCGTCATGTGTTAATCAAACAAGCGCAATCAACTCAAACATTGAAGTACCGCTTAGAGAAGCAACATCCTAGCTACCAACTGCAAAAGCAGAGTCAGCAGCTTGATGACCTAGATATGCGTTTGCGTCGTGGTATGACTCAATACCTAAAGCAGCATGCACAGCGTGTTGAACGTAAACAGCACCAGCTTCAATTAAACTCGCCAGTAAAGCGCCTTGGCGAACAGAAGCTACATCTGCAACGTTCAGAGCAAAAGCTATTGGATGCGATGGATAAAACGTTACTAACGACTCGCCACCAGCTCGCTATGGCTGCAGAGAAGTTAGAAACCGTTAGTCCACTAGCTACCCTAAAGCGTGGCTACAGCATTACTCATTCAGCATCGAGCAAGACGGTATCATCGATTAACGATGTCGAAGTGGGCGAAGTGATCACCACCCAAGTTGAAGACGGTGTTATTGAGTCGCAAGTGACCACAAGAGTCGCTAAGAGCGAGCTTTAAGTTCGACTCGAACGTTTAAAATCAAAAAGCCCTATCGATAATCGACAGGGCTTTTTAGTCTCTAAGGGTTTATAAAATCAATAATTCTAACCCTACTCAGTAGTAGAAGGCTCTTTCATGGTTAGCATCCCTTCCGTCACGATAAAGTTGATGATGAAGTCTAACCCTTGGCTCTCTTTGAGGTTGGTGAATACGTACGGCTTGGTTGGACGCATGCGTTGTGTGTCTTGTTCCATCACCTCCAGTGACGCGCCAACATACGGTGCTAAATCGATTTTATTGATAACCAACAGATCAGAGCGTGTAATACCCGGGCCACCTTTACGTGGGATCTTCTCCCCTTCCGCTACATCAATCACGTAGATAGTCAGGTCGGCTAACTCAGGGCTGAACGTCGCACTGAGGTTGTCGCCACCACTCTCTACAAATACCACATCGAGGTTCTTATGTAGCTTAGCCAGCTCTTCGACTGCTGCGAGGTTCATCGAGGCATCTTCACGAATCGCGGTATGTGGGCAGCCGCCTGTTTCCACACCGATAATACGATCCGGTTCTAGCGCTTCTGCTCGCGTGAGTATCTTGGCATCTTCTTGGGTGTAGATGTCGTTGGTTACCACCGCAATGTTGAGCTTGTCGCGAATCGCCTTACATAGCACCTCTAACAACGCTGTTTTACCAGACCCTACCGGGCCACCAATACCAATTCGAAGTGGTTGCTTATAACTTTCCATTGTCTACTTCCTTATATTCTTTTTACTACACCGTTCAAGCTGACCGCTACGAACGAAATAGTCGTGTGTATTGTGTTTCGTGCAGTGAACTTGCTAATGCCATTGATGGCGAAAAGCTACCTATCATCCAATCTTCAATCGTGCGTGCTTTCTCAATCACCTCGGGAAAGGTGTTAGTGATATTAATCAGTGCCAACTGCCCGTCGGTTTGGCCTAAAGGCACCAATTTGACTCCTGCGGTAACGATATTTTCAAGCCAGCTCCATAAGTAACCTTGCTTGAGGCTTTCTAAATCAATGCACCAATGCTGAGCCGCCATACACATGCCCAACAGTTGGTTTGGGTGACTATCAACAGAGTCCACCAGCGAAATATCGATATCCAAGCGCTTCAACAAGGTGTTCAATGCCTGCCCACGCTGCTTTTCTTCCGCTCGCAATTCACTGGTTTCACGGCTTGAGTATAAGTAGTTACACCAATGCTCAATCTCATCGATTTCACCCTTTTCTAGAGCGTGATAAAGACGCTCTAAGATAGGTAATTCCAAGGTCGCGACACTGGAACTGACGATAGTATTAAGCCACTGTTCCATACTATCGCGATTGGTTACCCACCCCGCTTCAACCGCTAACTCTAAGCCTTGCGAGTATGTGAATCCACCAATCGGCAGTGACGGACTGATCAATTGAAACAGACGATAGATGGCAACATTTTCTGTTGTGTTCATAATCGCGCCCTCAGTCTTCTAGAATCGAAAAAGTTCGAGAGCTTACGCGCCTAACAGTAATAATGCGCTAGCTGAAGCCACACCAACCGACATCCATTTTGAGTAAACCGCGCGTCCAACCGATGTACCGATAACCATAAGAGCCAAAGCAGTGATGCTCATGCCTGCTGCAAACTGAGTTAGGTTGCTCGCAGCTTCAACGCCGTGTGCGTAGCCATGGAAAAACAACATAGCAATAGAAGCGACTAATACGCTGTTTACACGCTTGGTTGATGGTGAGAATACGTGCCAAAGGCAAAGGCTGACGACGAACAGAGAAGCGATAATGGCTGGTTCAACAATTACAGAGAAACCTAAGGCTTGGCCTGCGATAAGCCCAACCACCAACGAAGCCAATCCACCACCAATCAAAGCGGCTTTTATCTTGGTTGAAAACGACAGTGCGCCAATTAACAGACCAAAAGCGATCAGCATAATCAGGTGATCCATACCTGTCACAGGGTGAGTTAAGCCAGACATAAATGAGTGAGACTCATGAACCGAATGCGAACCGTGCCCCGGGTGAGCGAAAGCCATCGTGGATGTTGTTAGAGAAGCCAGTGTGAAAGTACAAAAGCCAGCAGCTGTTTTAAAGTTCATCGCGAGTTCCTTGCGTTTATAATTATTGATATCGTGGTTGTATCTATAAATGGATGAGTCTCAAATGACTCGATTAATGATGGTGATGATGACCACCAGAGCGACCGCCATAAGCGCCGCCTTCTGGTTCAAACGGTTGTTTTTCGGTCGTCACTGTCGCGCCCAAGCCTTCAACCATTTCATCCAAAACATGGTCGTGTTGATAACGAACCCAGCCCGCTTCCACTTGCAGCGGAACATGTCGGTTACCAAGGTGATAAGCAACACGAGTTAACAGATGCGAGTCTTCACAGTAAACGGTCGACACGGTTTCCGGCGCCGCTTTCACTTCGACAGTTAAGCCACACTCACTAGTCAATTGTTCTCCACCACGCAAAATATGACCGCGTGGTAGAAACAATCCAGCATTGCGCCCGTCATCAAGCATCACCTTAAGACGGCTTTTAATGCGACTATCGATCGGCAGACTTAAATAGCCGTCCGGTGCATTTTGTATTTGAGTATTTAGTTGAGTCAGTTCAATCATGCTATTACCTCAATCTCCTTGTGAGATTTATAACGTTCAAATTAGGAGCCCTCAGCCAAGAGCTAAAATACGAGCTTCAGCTAAAGGACTTAAAATAAAAGCCTTCAGCCGAGCTATTAAAATAAAAAATATCTTTGAGCCATTGGCAGTTCTTCAGCCGGCTCACACGTCAGCAGTTCACCATCAGCACGCACTTGATAAGTCTGAGAGTCGACCTCAATTTTTGGCATCCAATCATTGAGCTTCATGTCGGCTTTGCTGATGTTTCGGCAGTTACTCACAACACCAATCAAGCTCTGCAGACCCAATTGTTTGTCGATGTTCTGTGCCTTGGCTTCTTTAGAGACAAACAACATTGATGTGTTCTGACATGCCTTGCCGTAGCTACCAAACATCGAGCGATAGTGAACTGGCTGAGGTGTTGGGATTGAAGCATTTGGGTCACCCATCGGCGCCATGGCGATCATACCGCCTTTCAAAATCACGCTCGGCTTCACACCAAAGAAAGCAGGTTTCCACAGCACGAGATCCGCGAGCTTTCCTGCTTCGATAGAGCCGATCTCATGTGCCATGCCGTGCGTGATCGCAGGGTTAATGGTGTACTTAGCGACATAACGTCTTAGGCGGAAGTTATCGCTGTAGTCAGAATCTTCTTTTAGGTTGCCACGCTGCACTTTCATCTTGTGTGCGGTTTGCCAAGTACGTGTTACTACCTCACCTACGCGCCCCATCGCTTGCGAATCCGAAGCGATCATCGAAAAGGCTCCTAAGTCATGAAGAATATCTTCTGCGGCAATGGTTTCACGGCGAATGCGCGATTCAGCGAACGCGACATCTTCAGCAATTGACGGTGACAAGTGATGACACACCATCAACATGTCTAAGTGCTCATCGACCGTATTGACCGTATAAGGTCGCGTTGGGTTAGTCGAAGAAGGCAGAACATTTGGTTCACCTGCCGCGCGGATAATATCAGGAGCATGACCACCACCCGCACCTTCAGTGTGATAGGTATGAATCACGCGATCACCGATGGCACCAAGTGTCGATTCCACAAAACCAGATTCGTTCAGAGTATCGGTGTGAATCGCAACTTGTACGTCCATCTCGTCTGCAACACTCAAACAAGTATCAATTGAAGCGGGTGTTGTTCCCCAGTCTTCATGCAACTTCAAACCCACAGCACCCGCTGCCACTTGCTCACGCAGTGCTTCCGGTTGGCTAGCATTGCCTTTCCCGAGTAAACCAAAGTTCATTGGGAATTGATCGAGTGATTCCAACATACGATGCATGTTCCACGGTCCCGGTGTACATGTGGTCGCGTTAGTACCGGTGTTTGGCCCCGTGCCACCGCCTATCATGGTCGTAACACCCGACGCCAACGCTTCTTCAATCTGCTGTGGGCAGATAAAGTGGATGTGTGAGTCGATGCCACCTGCCGTGAGGATCGAACCTTCACCTGCTAAAATCTCTGTGCCCGGACCAATCACTATATCGACGCCCGGTTGAACATCGGGGTTACCCGCTTTACCCAACGCTTGAACTCGGCCGTCTTTGATAGCGACATCGGCTTTTACGATGCCCCAGTAGTCCAAAACAATCGCATTGGTGATCACCAAATCAGGAGTTTCGGCACTTGGACGTTGACTTTGCCCTTGTCCATCACGAATCACTTTACCGCCGCCGAACTTCACTTCGTCACCGTATACGGTGTAATCCTTTTCAACTTCTAGCCATAAATCGGTGTCAGCAAGACGCACTCGGTCTCCGACTGTTGGCCCAAACATTTCGGCATAAGCCTGTCTGGATATCGTCGCCATGTTCAATCCTTTGTTATTTTCATTGTTTCCGTGAGAGCGCTTAGAGCTTGCCCATCACTTTCCCTTGGAAGCCGTAGATCTCTAACTTACCGGCGTAACGCACTAACTCGACGCTGCGCGACTGACCCGGTTCAAAACGGGTGGCGGTGCCTGCTGGGATATTGAGTCGAAAACCTTTAGTGGCTTCTCGATCAAAAATCAGCGAAGGGTTTGCTTCATAGAAGTGGTAATGAGAACCAATTTGAACAGGACGATCGCCAATGTTTTGAACCTTTACGGACGTCGTGTCTCGACCTTCATTGAGAGTGATGTCACCGGGAGCGGTTTCTACTTTTCCGGGTACGAAGCCTGAATATTGTTTGGTGGAACCAGCCATATTACTTCTCCCTACACGATAGGTTCATGAACGGTCACCAACTTGGTGCCATCAAGAAAAGTAGCTTCGACTTGTACATCTGGGATCATGGAAGGGATCCCCTCCATAACGTCATCGACGGTAAGCAGTGTGCGTCCAAAATCCATCAATTCCGAAACGGTTTTACCCTCACGGGCACCTTCAAGAATGGCACTGCTGATCAGCGCAATAGATTCTGGGTAGTTGAGTTTTAAGCCTTTTTGTTTGCGCTGCTGTGCCAGCATTCCTGCGCAGAAGATAAGTAACTTGTCTTTTTCTCTTGGTGTTAATTCCATTTAGCCACCCGCTGTTAGTGTTGTTTTCTTATTGCTCAAAAAGCATGAGCAGTAAGTGGGATTCAATCACAGCAAGCTTGAAAAAATGTACCGAGGGCCGGAAGGCGCCCCCGGTACAAATAGGGCTAATCGCTAAGTCGCCCAAATCCTTGGTAAATCAGGAGTCGTACCACATAAATGAGAGCGAGTTGCTTGCCAAATCTGACCAAAGGCTTGGAGGATATCCTCACTCCAATTCCCCAAGGCTCGCACCACAATCAATCCTTCTATCTGAGTAGCGCCCAATATTAATGTGGGTTCACTCGACGTTTTTGATGTAACTGATTGCTGTGAAGCTTGCTGTGTAATAGATAAGAGCAAGCTCTGTACCAACTCTAAATCTTGCTTCTCATTTGAGGTGATATAAAAGGTTCCCATCATTGAAAAATCAAGTAACCCCATATTTATCATCAACTTATCGCCACCATGAAAATTAAAACCTTCAGTCAGAAGCCTTTGATTATCAAGATAGATTTCCGTTTTCCCAACAAGGTGACCTCGCTCAAATCCCTCATTCTGTGCAGGTCGTCCAAAACAGTGCATCTCCCACCCCCAAAACTGTGCACCCTTTTCTAGACGAATTTCAGTGTCTAGGCGCACGTGTGCATTGGGGAAAAAGATGTTCTCTTGCGGCATCCATTCCAAGCGCGCACCTTTCTTGACGCGCAGGGTTTGCTTCTGCTTGGCGTACTTATTGTTAGAACGATAGAACTTGGTCGCACCGGGTGTGGTGATCAACGTATGAGCACCGCTTTCTACGGTTGCCTCAATATTAAGAGTGTCACCACCTACCACTCCGCCGGGGGGATGAAGTAAGTAGGTGTGACACGTTTCCCCATCAGGATACAAGGGACGTTGCACCGCAAGCGGACCAGACTGCTGACGATTCTTTAATACGGTTTTGTCACCACGGTCGACAAAGGTGAGGTTTAAGCTCGCCTGCCAACCATCTCGAATATCTTGTTCGATGGTCTCATTCAGAGACAAGGCTTCTACTAAAGAAGCGTTCCTTACTTCATTCGGAGAAAAGAGAGAATTCATACGGTTAGGTACTCCTTAATCAAGGACTCATTGAGCCCTTTCATTTCACCTTCAGCCACCTGACGGCCACGGTCGAGAATACAAAAACGGTCACCGACTTTTCTTGCAAACGGCAACTTCTGCTCAACCAACAAAACCGTGAGTCCCATTTTCGCGTTGAGCATACGAATGATGTCGCCAATCTCTTGCACAATATTGGGCTGAATACCTTCTGTTGGTTCATCCAAGATCAATAGCTTTGGATTAACCACCAACGCACGCCCAATTGCGAGTTGCTGCTGCTGACCACCGGATAAGTCACCACCGCGGCGATGCAGCATCTCTTTCAAGACAGGGAAGATATCGAAAATGAACTCTGGGATCTTACGATCGCCCTTCTCTCGAATCGGCAAGCCAACCTCTAGATTTTCTTGAACAGTGAGCATCGGGAATATCTGACGACCTTGCGGCACATAACCGATCCCTTGGCGAGGACGATCCTCGGCGTCGGTTTTTAGTAACGACTCACCCGATAAAGAGATGTCACCACTTTCAACCTTAATCAGCCCCATGATACATTGCAGCAACGTAGTTTTACCGACGCCATTGCGGCCCATTAACACCGTGCATTTACCCTCTGGGATCTGCATATCCAAGTCCCACAAAGTGTGGCTCTCACCGTAATATTGATTAACTGATTTAACCTCTAACATCCTATTCTCCGAGATAAACTTGTTTAACTTCAGGGTGAGCCTGCACTTGGTCCATGGTGCCTTCTGCCAACACGTGACCTTGGTGCAACACCGTCACATGACTGGCGATAGAGCGCACGAAATCCATATCGTGTTCAACCACGACCACTGAGTGCTTACCTGCCAGTGAGTTAAGTAACTCAGATGTGCGGTCCATCTCTTGGTGAGTCATACCTGCAACGGGTTCATCCACCAGCAACAGCCTAGGGTTTTGCATCAGTAACATGCCGATCTCTAACCATTGCTTTTGCCCGTGAGACAGGTTGCCTGCTAAGTTAGCCGCTTCGTCTTTTAAATGAATCAGCTCAAGCACAGAGGTCAGTTTGTCTTTCTGCTCGCCAGACATCCCGGCAGTGAAAGTCGCCCACACCGAGCGATCACCTGCCATGGCTAATTCAAGGTTTTGCCACACGGTTAAACATTCAATCACGGTCGGCTTTTGGAACTTGCGTCCAACACCTGCATTAGCAATTTCAGCTTCGTTCATCTTGAGTAGATTGATGTTCGAACCTAACCAAACTTCGCCAGCGTCTGGCTTAGTCTTCCCGGTGATGATGTCCATCATGGTGGTTTTACCGGCGCCATTAGGGCCGATGATGCAGCGCAGTTCGCCCTCTTTGATATAGAGATTGAGGTCGTTTATCGCTTGGAAACCATCAAAGCTTTTATTGACGCCTTCAACATACAACAGCACGTTATGACGAGTATCGATGGCAGGATGAATATCAGGTTTAAGATAATCAAACACTTCATCTCGACGAGTGAACGCCTGAACCGATTCCTTTACGCTATTAAATGTGGTCATGCGATCGCCTCCTTTCCTCTATGTTGATCATCCTTATCTTGTCCTTCGCCTTTCGAGTTCGATGCCTTGCGCAGCTGTTGCCATTTTTCGCTAACAAAGCCAATCACACCTTGTGGGAAGTACATAGTCGAGAGAACGAATAGACCACCGAGGGCAAATAACCACACCTCAGGGAACTCAACGGTAAACCAGCTCTTGGCGTAGTTGATGATCAGGGCACCAACAATGGCACCAAACAGAGTGGCGCGGCCGCCTAAGGCAACCCAAACCACAATTTCAATCGAGTTAAGCGGTGCAAATTCACCTGGGTTGATGATGCCGACTTGAGGCACATAGAGCGCGCCAGCAATACCCGCGATAACCGCAGACAAAACGAAGACCCAAAGCTTAATGCCATCGACGTCGTAACCCATAAAGCGGGTGCGAGATTCAGTATCACGAATCGCTAAGGCCACACGTCCTAATCGACTGGTCACGACCATGCGACACGCTATATAGCTAAGGATGAGCAAGATACCCGTCGCGACAAACAGACCAATCTTGACCGCATCACTCTGTAAACTCAGGCCAATGATGTCTTTAAAATCCGTCAGTCCATTGTTACCACCAAAGCCCATCTCGTTGCGGAAGAACGCCAACATCAAAGCGTAAGTTAACGCTTGAGTCATGATCGAAAGGTAGACACCAGACACGCGAGATCGGAAAGCCAAATAACCGAACAAATAGGCCAATGCGCCCGGCACCAACACCACCATTAAGCAAGCAAACCAGAATTGATCAAAGCCCTGCCAGAACCACGGCAACGCTGACCAATCAAGGAACACCATGAAGTCAGGCAAAATAGGATCGCCATAAACCCCACGATCACCAATCTGGCGCATTAAGTACATGCCCATCGCATAACCGCCAAGCGCAAAGAAAGCACCGTGGCCTAAGCTCAGTATGCCGAGGTAGCCCCACACCAGATCGAGCGCCAACGCCAACATCGCATAGCTTAGGTATTTGCCCATCAGCGAGATAGTGAAAGTCTCGACATGAAGCGGGTGTCCACTTGGTAACACGGTATTAGCCAGTGGGATAAGAATCACGGCCGCAAGAATGGCAAGGATGGTCAGTTGGCCACCTTTATCACCACGCATCGCCGAAAGTACAAATGATTTAGACTGCATGATGTTGTCCTTAACCTTCAGCCGCACGACCACGTTGCGGGAACAATCCGCGTGGGCGTTTTTGAATAAATAGAATGATGAAAACCAGCACTAGAATCTTGGCAAGTACTGCGCCAGCCCAAGGCTCTAAGATCTTATTGAACAAACCAAGGCTTAAGCCTGCGACTAATGTTCCCCACAAGTTGCCTACTCCGCCGAACACCACCACCATGAAAGAATCGATGATGTACGCTTGCCCCATATTCGGGCCAACGTTAGTCAGTTGAGACAGTGCCACACCCGCGACACCCGCCACGCCAGAACCTAAACCAAAGGTCATCGCATCAACTCGTTCAGAACGAATGCCCATCGCGCGCGCCATACCACGGTTTTGAGAAACGGCACGAACCTGCAAACCTAGTGGTGTCTTTTTCAGAACCATTAATAAGCCCATAAACACCAAACCACAGAACAAGATGATATAAAGTCGGTTGTAGGTCAGAGATAACATTGGGTTCAATTGAAGTGCGCCAGACATCCATTCAGGTGTGCTCACTGAGCGGTTCAAAGGAGAGAAAATCGAGCGAACGGCTTGCTGCAAGATCAAGCTAATACCAAAGGTCGCGAGCAAGGTTTCCAATGGGCGTCCATAAAGATGACGAATCACACTTCGCTCAATCGCAATGCCCACTAAGCCAGACACAATGAATGCCGCTGGAATGGAAAGTACTAGCGCTAGGCCAATATGATTCGGCATCAACAACTGCAATACATAAGTGGTGTAAGCGCCAATCATGATCAGCTCGCCATGAGCCATGTTGATAACGCCCATCACACCAAAGGTAATCGCTAAGCCAATGCCCGCCAGCACCAATACCGAGCCTAAGCTCAAACCGAAGAATACTGTTTCTACACCCGAATAGAGTGCTTGGCTTTGTTGATAGCTATCCATCGCGCGCTCTGCTGCTGCCAATACCTTGGGATCTTGTTCGCTGTTCAGTAGTTGATTCAAAGTTTTGAGTACCACTGAATGTTTGAAGTCACCGACTCGGTCAATCGAAACCACACGATCGTCAACCGTGGCACTCTTATCAAGAGAAGTGAAAATAGCTAACGACAAGTCCATCAACTCAGCGACTTTGCCCTCTGACTCACTGGTTCTGAGTACTGCTAAACGATCGATGATGTTAGAATCTTTGGTACCGAGCAGATCCAGAACCGCTTTATAACGTACGTCTGGGTTACTGCTGTTGAGTCCAATAGAAGCAATTTCCCCGCGCAAGATGCCGCGAAGTTTGTTATTTACTCGAACCTTTTTAAACTGTCTAGCATTCTCGATACTGAGGCTTGATTCATCCCACACCGACTGAGCTGACGTCGCTGTTTTGATGCTTTGAATGAGGTAGAGCTGTTTATACTGCTCGCTCTGTTTATCACCAAAATAGTAAAGGTTTCCGTTTAACCAACCATCCAGAATAGGTTTCGACACATCTTCCGTTTGCGTCTCAATCACCCAATCAATAGCTAATTCTTTATCCGATGTTTTCTTACCAACTAGCGCCTTGGTAAAGCTAGCTTCATCCGTTATTCCAGCAAAAGCCAACTGAGCACTGACTGCCATAAGCAATAGCGCCTTAAATACGTTCAATAGGTTTTTCATCCCTGCTTCCTTAATCCATCGAGCTAGATATTGTTATTTTTGCTTGATGGATACGTGGATAATTATTGTTATCTGAAAAGTAATGAGCCTTCTCAGTTTGCTAAGGAAAAGGCTCATATTTATGGATCTAGTTACCGCCAGAACACTTCTTGGTTTCGACGTTAAACGCACCACATGAGAATGGCTTCGACCAGCTAGAGAACAGTTTTGCCGATTCAGGTAAGTAACTCGACCAAGCATCACCCGCAACTAGACCTGTGGTTTCCCAAACGATATCGAATTGACCATCGTCTTGGATCTCACCGATCAGGACTGGTTTAGTTATATGGTGGTTTGGCAGCATGGTTGAGTAGCCGCCAGAAAGGTTAGGTACAGACACACCAATCAAAGCATCTTGTACAGATTCCGGATCGGTTGTACCCGCGTTGGTTACCGCTTGCGCCCACATGTTGAAGCCCACATAGTGCGCTTCCATTGGGTCATTGGTGACACGCTTTTCACTCTTTATGAACGACTGCCACGTTTCAACGAACTCTTCATTGGCTTCGGTATCAACACTCATGAAGTAGTTCCATGCGGCTAGATGGCCTACTAGTGGTTCTGTGTCCATACCTGAAAGTTCTTCTTCACCAACAGAGAATGCAATAACTGGGATGTCTTCAGATGAAATGCCTTGTGCGCCAAGCTCTTTATAGAAAGGTACGTTAGCATCGCCGTTCACAGTAGAAACCACAGCGGTTTTCTTACCGGCTTCGCCGAACTTTTTGATGTCTGAAACGATAGATTGCCAATCAGAGTGACCAAATGGCGTGTAGTTGATCATGATGTCTTCTTCTGCGACACCTTTATCTTTTAGGTAAGCTTCTAAGATCTTATTGGTAGTACGTGGGTAAACGTAATCGGTACCTGCAAGTACCCAACGCTCAACTTCAAGCTCTTCCATCAAGTAATCCACTGCTGGGATCGCTTGTTGGTTTGGCGCGGCACCGGTGTAGAAAACGTTTTTAGAGGACTCTTCACCTTCATACTGTACTGGGTAGAAAAGGATGCTGTTGAGTTCTTCAAAGACAGGCAGCATCGATTTACGTGATACCGATGTCCAACCACCGAACACCACATCGACCTTCTCTTTTTCGATAAGCTCACGCGCTTTCTCAGCAAATAGCGGCCAGTTTGACGCAGGGTCAACCACAACAGGCTCTAGCTTCTTGCCAAGTAAACCGCCCTTTTTGTTCTGCTCTTCGATAAGCATTAGCACGGTATCTTTTAGCGTTGTTTCACTGATCGCCATGGTACCAGACAGTGAATGTAGAACGCCGACCTTGATGGTCTCATCAGCCGCAAGCACGGTAGCAGAAGAAAATGAAAGTGTTGTACACAGTGCAGCTAGCGATAAATTGAACACCTTGTTCATGATAGTACTCCATAATTGTATTTTTGTTATTCAATTACAGAGTTACAAGAAGAGTGCCAAACTTATAAATCAACAAGTTTATTTATAAGTTATTGTATTAATAGAATTTAAAATTAACTCACACCAGTAGAGTGCATAGTAATCATGTAACTATGTTTCATACTGGTGCAGCGGCGATAAGAATGAACCAAGATGACACATTCCTGTTCTTCAGATACAAAAAAGACCCAACACTTTAGTATTGAGTCTCTGGTATAACATCACCGATAGTCGTTCAAACCATGCAGTTTAAGGCTATTCCGCTGGTTGGAATTCGAATTTTACTCTCGATTTAGACTTAAGCTCGTTGCAATCGCCATTGCAAAAATAGCTCGCGGCACCACAGGCTTGAAGCTTCTCAAGTTGGCAGCTGCATTCAGGGCAAAACCCAACTTTAGTAAAGTGAGCCTGACAAGTTTCACAATGATATTTACCATCCCAACCAAGCTCAGACTGACACTTAGGGCAGATATTTTCACTCATTAGCATTTCCTAATTCACTACTCTGTTTACAATCTACTACTGCTGGGATTTAGCTTGCTTGATTTGGTACATGTTCTTATCAGCTTGTGCAATCAACTGGTCTAATCCTTGAGGATCTTTCTCACAAGAAAGCCCGACACTCACTGAAAACTGCACATCATTGATATAAAGCGCTTGTTGCAGTGCTTTTTCTAAGCTGTGATAGAAGCTAACAACGCTTTCTTGATCATCAAAACAAGAGAACACCACAAACTCATCACCACCATAACGTCCTATCTTGGCACAGGCTGTAGTTGCCTCATCAAGAACCTCAGCAACCGCCAACAACACATCGTCACCGAAACTGTGGCCATAGGTATCATTTATCGATTTGAACTTATCGACATCAACAAACAGACACGCCATCACCTTTTGTGCAAAACAGCGCTTAGTTAACACTTTTTCGGCTTCATTGAACAATGCCCGACGATTCAAACAGTGAGTTAGAGAATCACGATTGGCGAAAAAGTTAAGCTGATTCTCCAGCTCAAACTTCTCTAGTGCGACCGAATACAGAGACGCTAATAGCTCTAAGATCTCGAGCTCAAATTCATGTGGTTCAGAGATGTACTGACTATAAATAGCAAAGGTACCCAAAACATTACCGCGCGACGATATAATGGGTACCGACCAACAGGCATGCAGATTGGCTTGGCTGGTTAAGGCTAAGAAAGGCGCCCAGTTTGGGTGTGCATTGATGTCTGAAACCATAACGGCTTTCTTGAGTGCCGCCGCCTCTCCACAAGAACCAATTCCCACACCTATCCCCACCCCTTCTATTTGCTGATTATAAAAATCAGGTAGGTTCGGAGCATATTCAAGGTGCAAAGTCTTTGACTCTGAGTTGAGCAGTAAAATTGAAGCCATGCGCTGACCAAAAAGCAGCTCAGTAAGCTGAATGATCTTATGGTTTAAGTCCTTGCGATCCATCCCAAGGGCAAGCTTCCGCAGCAAACTATTGACTGCTCGGTGGCCTTCTAATAAAAATTGTTGTTCCATTCACTAAAGCTTTCAATTGCGTAATTGGGTACAGCTTGTTCTTATGCAAGCTTGTTATTGGTTAATAATAACACACTAAGTTAGTACCACACACAACCGAAGATCATAGGTTGATCTTTCGCTTTATCTATTTTGATCAGCGATCTACCCCAAAAAGAATATTTATATCACCACACACCGAAAGCATAAGTTACATGTGCTGCATTTCAATTTTAAATGGTCATTTATATCAAAAGTTACATATTAAAACAGAATATACAGCACAACCCATTTCGATCTGCAGTCTAAATCATCGAATTACATGCGTCAGCATTTCAATATGCTGGTCATCTAGCTGGGTTAACTTAACGGATAATGCCTTAAGTTCTGAGGTGTTCTCGATGTGAGTACCACCACACGGAATAGACACCAAAGTATCGCTATCCAACTGCCATTCCCAATAGCGAGAGTCTGTTAATGTCTCGCCTTCCAGTCGCATCGCAACTGGTGTCGGCTCTGCAAGCCAGCCCGCAATCATCTGGTTGATGTCAGCTTCAATGCCATCTAGGTTTGCTAGCATGTCTGCAACGTTCAAACCGCGCTTCTTCAGGGTTTTGCCTAAACGATACTTATCAGTACATAGATCAGGAGTCACAAAGCTCGTCACTTGTGCATAGCTATTGAAATCGTAGCTGCCAAGCGGATCTTTTCTGTCCGCATCTTTACGCCAGTAGCTTTCAGCCAATACTTTATTCAGGGCTAGAAAAGCGATGTGGCCAGCACTGTGACCACGGCTCAAACTGGCTTGATATTCTTTATCAACCGACAACACGACTTCGTCGCTAACCTTAATCATAGAAGCAGATGCGGGTAGCTGGTGGACAACCACAAACGCCCACCCTTCCGTATCACGCTTAACAGGTATATCTGCTGCGATAAAAAGTTTTCCAGTGGATTGTTCTATGGAACCAACAAGGCAATCTTCAACGGGATATTGCACGTCACCAACATTCACAAAGCCTTGGTCTGCCGGGTGATCTGGCCAAATATGACTCACTGGATGGAAAGGTGTTACGTCGGTGATCAAGTAAGTTTTACTGTCATCACTTTCAACGTACAGCGCTTTAGCATTGAACTGCCAGGCCTGATGACAAAATTTAGTGATGGTTGGTGTGATTGCTGACGCAGGTGTAATCAAATCGCTAGTAGTCATATCGTTCTTCTTTGGGAATCTAGTCTGATTCGTTAAGCCATGATGATAAAAACGTATTGTTATGGCTTAACGTGAATTTTGCTTAAAAAAATACCCGAGACAGGCTCGGGTATCAAATCTATTGGAAAGGTTTACTTACGACCTTTAACCATGCTCATCATACGTTTACGTTTGCGTTCTTGAGAAATTGTCAGCTTGTTTGTCTTAGCTTCAAATGGGTTCTCGCTGTTCTGGAACTGAATGCGAATAGGTGTACCCATAATTTCTAGTGAACGACGGTAGTAGTTCATCAAGAATCGTTTGTATGAATCTGGCAAGTTACGAACTTGGTTACCGTGGATAACGATAATCGGTGGGTTGTAGCCACCAGCGTGCGCGTATTTCAGTTTCACACGACGGCCACGAACCATAGGCGGTTGGTGATCATCAGTCGCCATCTTCATGATACGAGTTAGCACAGAAGTACCAACACGAGTCGTCGCTGACTTGTAAGCTTCTTGAACAGACTCAAACAAGTGACCAACACCTGTACCGTGAAGTGCAGAGATAAAGTGAATACGTGCGAAATCAACGAAACCTAAGCGACGGTCTAGCTCTTTCTTAACGCGTTCTTTAACGTCGTTATCTAGGCCATCCCACTTGTTTACCGCAATCACGATTGAACGACCCGCGTTCAACGCAAAGCCTAACAAGCTTAGATCTTGATCAGAGATGTTTTCGCGAGCATCGATAAGCAGCAATACAACGTTGGCATCTTCAATCGCTTTCAGTGTTTTAACTACTGAGAACTTCTCTACCGTTTCGTTGATGTTTTTACGACGACGAACACCCGCAGTATCGATTAGAACGTATTCACGCTCATCACGTTGCATTGGGATATAGATAGAGTCACGAGTTGTGCCTGGCATATCGTAAACAACCACACGCTCTTCACCAAGAATACGGTTAGTTAGCGTTGATTTACCTACGTTAGGACGGCCAATGATCGCTAGTTTGATCGGTTGATCTTGAAGACGCTTGAATTCTGCTTCAGCTTCTTCTTCTGTAAATTCAACCTGCTCTTCTTCTTCGTCTTCAAACTCAGTCAAATCGCTTACTTCGCCATTTTCCGCTTTTAGCGCTTCTGCGAACGGGTTAAGAGCAAGATCAATCAGTGCAGTAACACCACGACCGTGCGCCGCAGCGATTTGGTACATGTCTTCTACGCCTAGTTGCCAGAAGTCAGCACTTGCAGCATCAGGGTCGATACCATCAACCTTGTTTACCACTAGCATTGAAGGCTTTTCTAGTTGACGCAGGTGCTTAGCAATCGCCACGTCTGAAGGTGTTAGACCCGCACGGCCATCTACCATAAATAGAACGACATCAGCTTCATCAATCGCCGCTAGCGACTGTTCAGCCATTTTAGTTTCAACACCTTCTTCAGTACCGTCGATACCGCCAGTGTCAATAACAATAAAGTCATGCTCGCTAAAATGAGCATGACCGTATTTACGGTCACGCGTTAAGCCAGGGAAATCCGCAACCAATGCATCACGAGTTCGAGTCAATCGGTTAAATAACGTAGATTTACCTACGTTCGGACGCCCTACTAGAGCAACAACAGGTACCATAACAACCTCTACAATTTCTTCTCTAAATGTAGTTATAGGTAAGCACTTGTTCGCAAGTTTAAACTCTTACCTATAACCACACGGTTTATTAATTTTTAACAACAAAACGGCTCCTGGCTGTTACCAACCAGGAGCCGACTGTGAATTATATCACGCTTTTATTGGCTAATCGTTAGTTTCTTTACATCGCCATTGCGAGTCGTCACTAAGTAGCCTTCAGGCAGTTCAATTGGTGCAACCGCAAAGCCGCTATCATCGACAAGCTGTTGAGCAACAAACTCACCCGATGAACGATCTAACCAGTGCAGGTAACCTTCTGTGTCACCCACGACTACATAACCATTAATAATAGCAGGTGCTGTCAGTAAGCGGTTTTCTAACAATGGAGTGCTCCACAGTTCAGTACCACTACGAGCATCAACCGCAACCACATGGTCTTTGTCGGTAACAACGAACAAACGGCTGCCATCACTTGCTAAATCAATCGCTGACGAGTAGTTACGCTTCCAAATGGGCTTACCAGAACGAAGGTCAATTGCAATCAGCTGACCATTGATACCTACGGTATAAAGGGTGCCACCGAGAACAATTGGAGATGCATCAACATCAACCAAGCGATCGATTTCCGTTGCGCCTTTTGGCGTGCCTACTGGCTGTTGCCAAATAAGCTGACCACGGTCGACGATAGCTGCAGCTAGACGACCATTTGCTGTACCCCAGAATACACCACCAGAAACCGCAACCGGTGAGCTATCACCACGGAGTGTTAGGCTTGGTACTTCAGTACTGATGGTCCATTTTTGTTCGCCACTGGCTTGATCTAACGCGATCAACATACCGCGACTGGTATGAACAATGACCATGTTGCTATCAGTTGCTGGGGATGCAAGCACCTCGCCATTCACTGATACACGCCACAGCTCTTCACCGGTCGATTCTTCCAATGCGATCACTTCGCCATTTTCAGAACCAACAAATACTTTACCGTAAGCCGCCGTTAAGCCACCCGATAAACGAGCCAGTACGTCTTTCTCAAGATCGACTTTCCACAGCTCTTTACCTGTATCAGGATCAAGCGCTTTAACCATACCTTCACGGCTTGCAACAAACACTTTGTCGTAAGCCAATTCTGGCGTTAGTTTTGAAAAGTAGTGACCAACACCATCACCAACCGACGTAGACCATTCCTGACTAGGAGTGAACTCGCTGTTTACCGTTGGTACTGGAGCCATGATTACGGTGTCTTCTTCACCCGCACAGCCAGCTAGTAGGCCAAGAGCAATCGCACACAACGCCGCTTTTGGAAACATCTTCTTCATTCAAAGCGCCTTATTTAGCTAGGTCGTCAAGTTTGATTTGAAGCGTTTGGCTAGCATCAACAGCTTGCTGTGCTTCTGTGTAAGCACTGTATGCTGCGTCAGTGTCGCCTTTACGAAGTGAGATATCACCACGCAGTTCAGCAACACGGCCTTTCCAAGATTCATCAGTCATAGCAGTAAGATCAGTCAATGCTGCGTCAAATTCACCTTGCTCAGCTTTAATGCGTGCAACACGGTAAGTAAGTAATGGCGCAAGTGCCGCATCCTTAGTTGCCGATTTTGCCCACTCTAGCTGTTCAAGTGCTGCTGCTAGCTCACCCGCTTGCACTTGTACTTTTGCTAATTGCATAGCTGCAAGTACTGAGTACTCAGCGTCTTTGTTTGCGTCGATGAAAGCTTGAATATCAGATTGAGCATCAACGCCCTTAGTATCAAGAGCTGAAATTACAGAGGTGTAGCTTTCTGAAGCTGCTTCACGCGCTTCAACGACTGAATCTTGGTAATAACGCCAGCCAAATAGACCACCTAAACCAATAACCGCACCAAAGATTACGGCTTTACCGTTCTCTTTCCACCAATCTTTAATGGCTTCAACTTGTTGCTCTTCGCTATCGTAAAGTTCCACTTCCTGTCCTCTTTAATTCTTTAAACGCCAGCATAGTGCTGACGTTAGTATTCATTATGAGCGTTTGCTCAATGGCTAATTAGATTAGCGCAGCAACTTTCTCTGCAACTTCCGTTTGAGACACGGTTTCTTGCTCGCCGCCAACCAGATCTTTTAGCACAACTGTATTGTCAGCAACTTCGTTCTCACCAAGTACCAGCGCCACAACAGCACCTACTTTGTCAGCACGTTTGAATTGCTTCTTGAAGTTACCACCACCGAAGTGGTTCATTACACGCACGCCTTCAACGGTGTCGCGTAATTGATTCGCTAACTGCATGCCCGCGATCATAGTACCTTCGCCAGCAGCAACTACGTAAACATCAACGCTACGGCGAACTTCTGTTAGCTCTAGCGTTTCCATCATAAGAACCAGACGCTCTAGACCCATTGCGAAGCCAACTGCATTGGTTGCTTTGCCGCCTAGTTGCTCAACAAGACCATCGTAACGGCCGCCGCCACATACAGTACCTTGAGCACCAAGGCTGTCAGTGATCCACTCAAATACAGTGCGGTTGTAGTAATCTAGGCCACGCACTAGACGCTCATTAACTTGGTATTCGATACCAACAGCGTCAAGAAGTTCACACAAACCAGCAAAATGTTGCTTCGATTCTTCACCTAGATATTCAGATAGTCGAGGTGCGTCACCTAAGATAGCTTGAACATCAGGGTTCTTAGTATCAAGTACACGTAGAGGGTTAGTGTGCATGCGACGTTTGCAGTCTTCGTCAAGCACATCAATGTGCTGCTCAAGGAAAGCCACTAACGCAGTGCGGTAGCTTACGCGATCTTCTTGAGAACCGATTGAGTTAAGCTCTAGGCGAACGTGCTTATCGATGCCTAGCTCACGCCATAGACGTGCTGTCATCATGATAAGTTCTGCGTCAACATCTGGACCGTCTAGGCCAAACACTTCAACACCACATTGGTGGAATTGACGGTAACGACCTTTTTGAGGACGCTCGTGACGGAACATAGGGCCCATGTACCATAGGCGCTGTTCATCACGGTTGATAAGGCTATTTTGAATACATGAACGTACACAACCTGCTGTGCCTTCTGGACGCAGCGTTAGGCTATCGCCATTGCGGTCATCAAAAGTGTACATTTCTTTAGAAACAACATCTGTCTCTTCACCAACTGCACGGCTAAATAGGTTTGTTTCTTCAACGATAGGCATACGTACTTCGTTGTAACCGTATGCGCTCACCACGTTTTTAACTGCGCTTTCTACTTTCTGCCACAGTGGTGATTGAGTTGGAAGGCAGTCGTTCATGCCTCGAATTGCTTGGATATTTTTAGCCACAGTATTTATTCCGTAATTTCTCACGACCAGGTGTTAGTGCGAATAGACAATCACACCCCATCGCGTTGTATTAATCTTCTAAGTTTTCTACATCAATGCGATTTGCTTGATCAAGCACTGACGCTTTTGCACGAATCTTAGCTTCAAGTTTGTCGACAAGATCATCGTTGTCGAAGCGCTCTTTCTGACGCTTACCGTCTTCGTAGAAGGCACTCTTACGTGCACTACCCGCTAGACCTAAGTGAGACACTTCAGCTTCACCAGGGCCGTTAACCACACAACCGATGATTGATACATCCATTGGTGTAATCACGTCTTCTAGGCGCTCTTCAAGAGCATTAACGGTGTTAATAACATCGAACTCTTGACGTGAACAGCTTGGGCACGCAATGAAGTTGATGCCACGCGAACGAATACGCAAAGATTTAAGAATATCAAAGCCGACTTTGATCTCTTCAACAGGATCAGCCGCTAGCGAGATACGCAGCGTATCGCCGATACCTTCAGAAAGAAGCATACCTAAACCTACCGCGGACTTCACAGAGCCAGCACGTGCCCCACCCGCTTCGGTAATACCAAGGTGAAGAGGTTGGTCAATCTGCTTAGCCAGCAAACGGTAAGAACCAACAGCTAGGAATACATCAGACGCCTTCACGCTGACTTTGAATTGATCAAAGTTCAGACGGTCGAGGATATCTACGTGACGCATTGCTGATTCAACAAGCGCTTCTGCTGTAGGCTCTGTGTATTTCTCTTGGATCTCTTTCTCAAGAGAACCGCCGTTAACACCAATACGAATCGGAATATTCATATCACGTGCGCAATCAACAACTGAGCGGATACGGCTTTCGTTACCGATGTTACCTGGGTTGATACGCAGACAGTCAACGCCGTACTCTGCCACTTTAAGAGCAATACGGTAGTCGAAGTGAATATCAGCAACCAAAGGAACAGAGACCTGCTGTTTGATTAGCTTAAAGGCTTCAGCGGCATCCATAGTCGGTACAGATACGCGAACGATATCAGCGCCAACTTTTTCCAAAGCTCGAATTTGAGCAACGGTCGCGGCTACATCTGTTGTTCTTGTGTTGGTCATGGATTGCACAGCAATTGGTGCACCATCACCGATCGGCACATCACCCACATAAATACGGGTTGATTTGCGACGAATAATAGGAGATTCGTGTTGCATATTAACTCTAAGGTAAGGTTATTCTAGCTACTTTGCCTGAAGTATACCCAGAAAGGTCGACAGGTTCACTTGCAAATGTCATTGATACGCCCTCTGGCGCGCCTAGAATCACTTTATATGGCGCGGTTCCTGATAGATTTAATGACTGACCTGCTTTTTTGATGCCAGTCGACAGGGTTTTACCGGTTGCATCTTTTACTTGGATCCAACAATCAGCAGAGAACTGCATCACTAGCTCGTTAGCCACAACTTCAGGAGTAGCACTTGCTTCTACAGCTTCTGCCTTAGCAGCAACTTCAGTAGCGGATTCTGTCTCTGTTGCTTGTTGTGCCGCAGTTTCGTCAGCTAGAGCAACTGCATCTGAAGTATCTTCCGTATCGCTTATAGCAACAAGGTCATCTGTACTTTCAGCAGCAGCACCTGCTTCGTTTTGTTCAGCTTCAATCACTTCTAAAGAGGTGAATTCAGGGGCAAGTGATTCTTCTACCGCTAGCTCTTCTGAACTTGCAGTATTCGCTAAAGATTGAGATAGGGTGTCTTGCTGTTGGTTCTGCCACCACCACAGTGAAGAGATACCCGCAATTACCGCAAAAATGCTCCAAGTAAGGATCATAATACGGCTGTTGTGCTTCTCGGTTTTGGTCTTACGAGAAAAGCTCAGCATTTCTTGCTCTTGATGCTGAGCATCACCAGCATGATGCAGCGCACTCAATACGACTTTTTCGTCAAGATTGACGTATTTCGCGTATGAACGAATGTAGCCACGCATAAACGTCGCCACTTGATCTGACTCGAATTGGTTTTCTTCAATTTGCTGAATCAGCGTAACGCGAAGTTTTAAGCGATCAGAAATCTGCTTTTGCGTTAAACCAAGAGATTCTCGTTTGTTCTTAAGCAGCGTTCCCGCTTCCAAAGCTGGAGCGATCGGTTCTTGCGTTTGTGTATCTTGTTCTGTGTTCATAGAGAGTGAACTTCTAAAGTATTATCGCAAGTTGAGGAGAGCGTTTTTTTATTGTCGTTTAAGCTCAATCTAACAACCCACGTTATGTGGAATTTTTCCTGCTATCTGAATCATCAACCCTTAAAGGCGAACATCATTCATTTGTTATGGATGACCTTCTCAGGAAGCTAGTTTATCAAGTAGCCAACCTAAATAGACATATTGGCGATCAGTAGCAAGCGAGCACTTAAATTAATTTAAGATTAGTTAATCATAAGCTAATGCCATTACAAGGCAAAAACACTTTAAACAAAATTTACCGTCAGCTCATGGTTTTGTCCAAAATTTGACGAAAAATGTAAGAAAGCGTGGGCAAGAAGTCCAAAAAATCAAAAACTGTCCCCCAGAAAAGCAACAAGCCAGAAGTAAGACTTCTGGCTTGTTTAGGTTCTAATCGCGTTTTATACCGCTTTTACTTCAATCACGCCACCGGCAATTAAGTTCGCTTCAGAGGCTGCTTTAAGCATTTTAGTACGCTTGGTTCTGTCAATAACATCACCGACTAACTGACCACACGCGGCATCAATATCATCACCACGCGTTTTACGAACCGTTACTGTGTAGTTGTATTCCATCAGCGTTTTTTGGAAGCGATCAATTCGAGAGTTACTTGGCTTCTTATAAGGCGAACCCGGGTAAGGGTTGAATGGAATCAGGTTGATCTTACAAGGCGTCTCTTTCATTAGCTCTGCAAGTTCACGTGCGTGGTCCATATCATCATTCACATGATCCAATAACACGTACTCAACCGTTACTTTACCGCGGTTAGCATTTGAAGAGGCAATGTAACGACGAACAGATGCTAGGAAGTCTTGGATATCCCAACGATCGTTGATCGGCATGATTTGGCTACGTAGTGCATCGTTTGGTGCGTGTAGAGAGATAGCCAATGCTACATCGATGTTGTCTGTCATTTGGTCAAGGCCAGATACAACACCAGAAGTTGATACGGTTACACGACGCTTAGACAGTGCGAAACCTAGATCATCAAGCATGATTTCTAATGATGGCATTAGGTTCTTCATGTTCAATAGAGGCTCGCCCATACCCATCATTACAACGTTAGTAATTGGACGACGACCGGTTTCTTTTTCTAGGCCGATTTCGCGAGATGCACGCCAGATTTGGCCAACAATCTCTGAAACTTTTAGGTTACGGTTAAAGCCTTGTTGAGCTGTAGAACAGAACTTACATTCAAGTGCACAACCAACCTGTGAAGATACACACAGCGTCGCACGGTCACCATCTGGGATGTATACCGTTTCAACGTCTTGGTCGCCAACGCTCATCGCCCATTTGATTGTGCCATCTGAAGAGTGTTGAGCTTCAGAAACAACAGGTGCAACAATCTCACAGCGACGTTGCAGTTTCTCACGTAACTTTTTGTTGATGTTGTTCATTTGTTCGAAGTCATCGACACCGAAGTGATAAATCCACTTCATCACTTGCTCTGCTCGAAACGCTTTCTCATTCAGTTCTTCTGTGAAAAATTTACGAAGACCTTTACGATCAAAATCGAGTAGATTGACTTTAGCTGTGGTCATGATGCCTCTCAATGACGGAACAATAATTAAGGGCGCGAATTGTACAGGCTTTACGCAACTTCAACAAGCACTGTAAAACCCTGTGTTTATTAAGACATTCAAACTTAAGCGATTAAAATTTGAACAACTGTATTTATCAGCCTGAGATTACCCAATTTAAACAAAAGATTCCCGACTACGCTCCTTCGTCGCTTTCAGGAATGACGACTAAATTGATTATCGAGAACGTAAAACTCACTTACAAAAAAGGCCTCACCGAAGTGAAGCCTTTAGAATCATTTGCTGTGTCGCTTATTGAGCTGGGCGTGGGCAAATTTCAGATTCTGGGAAGAAGAACTCGATTTCACGAGCTGCAGACTCAGGGCTGTCGCTGCCGTGTACTGAGTTGTAACGCATGCTGATTGCGTAGTCAGCGCGGATAGTGCCGCATGCTGCTTCTTCTGGGTTAGTTTTACCCATTAGTTCACGGTAACGAGCGATTGCGTTTTCGCCTTCAAGTACTTGAACCATGATAGGACCAGAAGTCATGAACTCTTTTAGTGGACCAAAAAATTCTTTGCCTTCATGTTCCGCGTAGAAGCCGCTCGCTTGCTCTTCAGTCAGACGAACCATCTTAGCAGCGATAATTTCAAGACCTGCTTTTTCGATTCGGTGGTAAATTTCACCAACAAGGTTACGCTTAACTGCATCCGGCTTAACAATTGAGAACGTTCTTTCTAGAGCCATAGGGATTCCTTCACTTCATTTTTTTGTTATTAAATACTGAAATTACTGAGATCTTTCAATCTTAGCTTTATGAATGAGCGGCACAAAATACCGCTCACTCTTATTATTATTTTGCTTGGTCAACAAGAAGACGAGCCAGTGTACGAACACCCATACCCGTTGCGCCTGCCGCCCACTTATCACTTGCTGATTTACGGTAGGTACCCGCGCAATCCATGTGAATCCAACCTTTTTTGTAGTCGTCTACAAAGTAAGAAAGGAACGCAGCGGCTGTACTTGCACCCGGCGTGTAATCGCCCGTGCTGATGTTTGAAAGATCAGCAAAGTTTGAAGGCAACATGCCACGGTGGAAATCAGCAAGAGGCAATGGCCATAGGCCTTCTTTCTCTTGGTTTGCCGCCGTTAGCGCTTGATGAGAAAGCTCATCGTCGAAGCTTAATAGTGCGTGGTAGTCGTTACCCAGTGCATTTTTAGCTGCACCAGTTAGCGTTGCACAGTCGATGATAAGCTCAGGGTTTTGTGCACTTGCGTACATCAGGCCATCAGCAAGCACCAAGCGGCCTTCCGCATCGGTGTTCATGATCTCAACTGTCTTACCATTTTTGTAAGTAATGATGTCGCCAAGCTTCAATGCACGGCCAGAGATCATGTTCTCAGCACAACATAGGATAAGCTTGATACGCTTGTTCAGACCACGTTCAATCGCAAGACCCAAACCACCAGTGATGGTAGCTGCGCCGCCCATGTCAGCCTTCATCGCTGTCATGAATTGCCCTGGCTTGATGCTGTAACCGCCTGAGTCAAAGGTAATACCTTTACCCACTAGACAAGCAAACACTGGTGCGTTTTCATCACCGGTTGGGTTGAAGTCCAGTTGCAGCATTGCAGAGGTGCGCTCAGAGCCACGACCTACCGCATAAATGCCTTCCCAACCTTCAGTTAGGAGATCTTTGTCTTTAACGATTTTTGCTTTTACTGTGCCTGCTGGCGCCACTGATTTGATGTATTCAGCTGCCATCGTCGCTAATTGACGAGGAGCCACTTCTTCAGCCGTTTTATTGATAATGTCACGCGTCCAATCAGTAGCACGGATGCGAGCTTCTAGCTCAGCTTGATCGGCTTCTGAAAGTGCACCCCATTCCAATGCATTCTTTTTCTTTGGTCCACGGTAGCCTTGGTAGAAAGCCCAAACGATTTCTAGATCCCAACCTTCACCACGAAGTGAAACGAATGCGATACCTTGTCCGTCAAGCGTACGACCAGCACGCTGAACCGCGCCTAGATCGTGGCCTTCACCAATGTGAATTGTCGCTCCCGCTTCTGAGAACGATAAAATAGCTCTTGCTCCCCACTGAGGCTGGGCAGCTTCTTGACTTAAAAATACTGACATCTGTGTAGACATGATTTCTCCTTGTCATGAACCACTTTGAGTGTGTGATTCTGATTATTTTTTATTAGCGCACTGATGTTAGCATTATGTAGGAGGAAAATGTCATTTTGATAAAAAAACGGACCATAAGGTCCGCTTTTTTTAGTAAGAATTGTTAACTTGGCTGCGTTTTATATTGGACTGATACCAACCCGCGACCAAATCATCAGATAAGAGGATTAATCCATCTCATCCATCCAGCACAAAATAATAGCCTCTAAGATTTTCTCATTCGAGTGGTTAGGCTCGTCGTCGAACTCTTCAAGGTCTAGCACCCATTGATGCAGATCGGTAAAACGTACCGTTTTAGGATCAGTATCAGGGTACAAATCACATAGCTCAATTGCGATATCTCGCGAATCAATCCACTTCAAGCTCATAACACTTCCTTATATTTATCAGCGACGCTATGTCACCTTTATGATCTATATTCTAGGCCAGTTTTCTTAGTATGTTTGTCTAAGCAATAGCTCTCTCAGTCATCACTGTATTAGCCATGACTGAGAACAGGTTCTTAGTGGTCTTCAGAAGCCAGGTTCAATGTGTACTTTGGAATCTCTACTACAAGATCTTCATTCGCCACTTTTGCTTGGCAACCCAGTCGAGATTCCATCTCTAAGCCCCATGCTTTATCTAGCATGTCGTCTTCTAGGTCATCACTCTCTTCTAAAGAATCAAAACCTTCACGAATCACAACGTGACATGTCGTACATGCACACGATTTTTCACATGCGTGTTCAATACCAATACCGGCCTTCAATGCAACATCAAGAACCGTCTCACCAGTTTTTGCTTCTAAAACAGCGCCTTCTGGACATAGATCTTCGTGAGGTAAAACAATAATCTTTGGCATGTTTATCTATTCTCTAACTATTAAATATTATCGACTGACTGACCTGACAGTGCAGCACGAATTGATTTATCCATACGACGAGAAGCAAAGTCTTGGCTCGCTTTGTCGGTATTCTTAATTTCTAGTTCAATCGCATCGGCATTATCGCCATTGCGCACTTCAATCAGTGCTTCAATCGCTTGAACAAGTTGTTGTTTGCCTTGCTCATCAAGTAACTCATCGCCATCGGCTTGCATTGCAGCAATTAGGCCTTCAATAACGCGATCCGCTTCTACGCGTTGCTCAGCAAGAGCACGCGCTTGCATGTCTTCTTTTGCAAAAGTCATCGAATCTTTCAGCATGCTAGCCACTTCGTTATCGCTTAGACCGTAAGAGGGCTTAACTTGGATTTCAGCTTGAACGCCTGTGCTCTTCTCCATTGCGGTAACCGATAGCAGGCCATCAGCATCCACTTGGTAAGTCACACGAATATGAGCAGCACCTGCAGTCATCGGCGGGATGCCTTTCAAAGCAAATCGAGCCAGTGAACGACAGTCATCAACCATTTCGCGTTCACCTTGTACGGTGTGCACTGTCATAGCAGTTTGACCGTCTTTGAACGTGGTAAATTCTTGTGCGCGAGCCACTGGGATCGTGGTGTTTCGAGGGATGATCTTTTCGACCAAACCGCCCATGGTTTCGATGCCAAGAGACAGAGGGATAACGTCCAGTAGCAGCATCTCAGAGTCAGGCTTATTACCGACTAAGATATCCGCTTGAATCGATGCGCCAATTGCAACCACTTCATCAGGGTTAATGCTGGTTAGTGGCGTACGACCAAAGAAGTCACCGACCATTTCACGTACAAGTAATGTGCGAGTTGAACCGCCGACCATCACGACTTCTAGAACTTCATCTGCATCAACTTCCGCATCTTTTAGTGCACGACGGCATGAAAGCAGTGTTTTCTTAACGAGCGGTTTGATGATCTCTTCAAACTCTTCACGAGTTAATGAACCAGACCAACCTAGTACGTCAACCTCAACGCTTTCAGCTTCAGATAAGCCAATCTTAGCTTCTGTTGCGGCGTCTAGAAGAATACGGTTCTGCTCTGCAGTTAGCTCCGATAAGCCCATTTGCTCTTGGAAATGATCCGCAACTAAATGGTCAAAGTCGTCGCCGCCTAATGCAGAGTCACCGCCCGTAGCTAGAACTTCGAAGACACCTTTAGATAGGCGTAGGATAGAGATATCAAACGTACCACCACCTAAGTCATAAACAGCAATTACCCCTTCTTTACCTGAATCCAAACCGTAAGCAATCGCAGCGGCAGTCGGCTCATTAAGAAGACGTAACACGTGAAGACCAGCAAGTTGCGCCGCATCTTTAGTACCAGCACGTTGTGCATCATCGAAATACGCAGGAACAGTAATCACCGCACCAGATAGCTCACCACCTAATGTAGACTCAGCACGTTGACCGAGCGCTTTCAGAATATCTGCAGATACTTGAATCGGGTTCTTGTTACCTTGCTCTGTGCGAATCACAGGCAAACCATTATCACTTTCTTCAAATTGATATGGCAGAGATGGGTATCGCTGTTGAATATCTGACAGTGAGCGACCGATTAGTCGCTTAACTGAGATAATGGTATTTTTAGGATCAGTCTGTGCATTTGCACGAGCTTCATCACCAGTCGTGTATGACTCTGACGTATAGTGAACAACGGAAGGAAGAATACTGCGACCCTGTTGATCAATCAGTGTGCTCGCCTCACCACTGCGCACTGCCGCAACCAATGAGTTTGTTGTACCTAAATCAATACCCACAGCAAGCTTGTGCTGGTGAGGAGCGGCGCTTTGCCCTGGTTCTGCAATCTGAAGTAGTGCCATGGATGTGTCCTTGTTATACGAACTAGCCGATCAGACGATCTTCAACTAACTCGATTTCATTCTTTAATTTTGCAATAAACTTAAGCTTTCTTACTCGGTCTGCAGCTTCTAGCCAAGCCTCACTGTCGAGTTCTTGTTGGATAGCGCTTAATTGTTGTTTATACATTTTGCTAACCTTTCCTTCAAATGCAAACAAAGCATCTTCAGGTTCAGAACTGTCGGCGATATCTTCAAGCTCTTCACGCAATTCCATTTGCTCCATTAGGAACATAGGATCTTGCAGGGTCTGCTGTTCACCACGAATATCCTCACCATGTTGCACTAACAGGTATTCAGCTCGGCTGATTGGATTCTTCAATACCTGATACGCATCATTGATTTGCGCAGCTTTTTGCACGGCTAGCAGGCGATCACGCTCAGAAGCAGTGGCAAATTTATCAGGGTGGAATTGGCGTTGCAGATCTCTAAACTGAGAAGAAAGAAGGCTACCATCCAGTTGAAACTGAAGTGGTAGCCCAAATAATTCGAAATGATTCATGTAACGGTGGTCCTAAGTTTAGGCTCTTCAATCAGAGCCTAATTTTATTCTTCGCTCACTATAAACGCTTAACGATTGAAGCGTTTATACGTTGAAGCTCTCACCACAACCACATTCGCCTTTCGCGTTAGGGTTGTTGAATTCAAAACCTTCGTTTAGGCCTTCTTTTACGTAATCAAGCTCAGTTCCGTCTAGGTAAACTAGGCTCTTTGGATCAATGATGACCTTAACACCTGAATGCTCGAACACTTCGTCTTCTTCGTTAAGCTCGTCAACGAATTCTAGTACATACGCCATACCCGAACAGCCAGTCGTTTTTACCGCTAAGCGTAACCCGATACCTTTACCTCGGTTATCTAGGAAAGCTTGAACTCGGCTTGCT
This sequence comes from Vibrio sp. 10N.286.51.C3, assembly GCF_003050065.1. Lineage (NCBI taxonomy): Bacteria > Pseudomonadati > Pseudomonadota > Gammaproteobacteria > Vibrionales > Vibrionaceae > Vibrio > Vibrio sp. 10N.286.51.C3. The sequence goes on from NZ_PIGC01000010.1 coordinate 148,746, forward strand.
GCCGTATCTGTCATGGTGATGGCCATACTACAACCTTGTGTTTTATATAAATTGAGAACTCAGGGGGAGCACAAAGGATGCTCCCAAATATTGCTTATTTTTTGTGATTACTTAATGAGACGATTAACGCTTCTTTTTGTAATCCGCAACAGCTGCTTTGATTGCATCTTCAGCAAGAATTGAACAGTGAACTTTCACTGGTGGCAACTCTAGCTCTTCTGCGATTTCAGAGTTTTTGATAGCTGCCGCTTCATCAATACTTTTGCCTTTAACCCACTCAGTTACTAGTGAGCTAGAAGCGATTGCGCTGCCGCAACCGTAAGTTTTGAATTTTGCATCTTCGATAATGCCTTCTGGCGTTACCTTGATTTGCAGTTTCATTACATCACCACAAGCTGGTGCGCCAACCATACCGCTACCAATACTTGGGTCTTCTTTATCAAACGAACCTACGTTACGTGGGTTTTCGTAGTGATCAATTACTTTTTCGCTATATGCCATGATAGTTACCTCGAATCCTCTATTTCCGTGAGATTAGTGATGAGCCCACTCAACAGTGTTCAAATCAATCCCTTCTTTATACATATCCCATAGAGGAGACATGTCGCGTAATTTGTTTACCGCTACACGAATTTGTGCAATCGCGTAGTCGATTTCTTCTTCCGTTGTGAAACGGCCGAATGAGAAACGTACTGAGCTGTGTGCCAGTTCATCGTTCAGGCCAAGAGCTCGTAGAACGTATGAAGGCTCTAGGCTTGCTGATGTACATGCAGAACCTGATGATACTGCTAGGTCTTTTAGAGACATAAGCAGAGACTCACCTTCGACGAAAGCGAAGCTAACGTTTAGGTTGTGTGGTACACGTTGGTCTAAGTCACCGTTTACCGTTACCGCTTCTAGATCTTGAACACCTTTCAATAGGCGCTCACGAAGTGCTAGTGCGTGATCGTAATCTTTCTGCATGTCTTGCTTAGCAACAGCACAAGCTTCGCCCATACCCACGATTTGGTGAGTAGCAAGCGTACCTGAACGGAAACCACGCTCATGACCGCCGCCGTGCATTTGCGCTTCAAGACGAATACGTGGCTTACGACGAACGTAAAGTGCACCGATACCTTTAGGGCCATACATTTTGTGAGCTGAAAGTGAGATTAAGTCAACTTTCATCTCTTGTACGTCTAGTGGGATTTTACCCGCAGACTGAGCCGCATCAACGTGGAAGATGATCTTACGGGAACGACATAATTCGCCGATTGCAGAGATATCTTGGATTACACCAATCTCGTTGTTAACGTGCATGATAGAAACTAGAACAGTGTCTTCACGCATTGCAGCTTGTAGCTTGTCTAGATCGATGATGCCGTTTGCTTCTGGCTCAAGGTAAGTTACCTCAAAACCTTCACGCTCTAGTTGGCGACATGGATCAAGAACCGCTTTATGTTCTGTTTTGCACGTAATTACGTGCTTACCTTTCTTCTCGTAAAAGTGCGCTGCACCTTTAATAGCAAGGTTGTCTGACTCTGTAGCACCTGAAGTGAAAACAATCTCACGTGGGTCTGCATTTAATAGGTCAGCAATTTGCTCACGAGCATTATCTACTGCTTCTTCTGCCTGCCAGCCGTAACGGTGTGAACGAGATGCAGGGTTACCGAAGTTACCGTCCATCGTCATGCACTGAACCATTTTCTCAGCAACTCGTGGATCGACTGGGCATGTAGCTGAATAGTCAAAGTAAATAGGCAGTTTCATTTTCTACTCCAATGTAAAAACTGACCGCTAAGAGCGGGCATTAACACCGTGAGGTGCTGCACTAATCGTTGTAGTGCTCGTATTTTTATGTGTAAAACCATTATTAACCGCAAGATCGATATCTTGACGATCAGAAATTTCTAAAACTTCGTTATCTTTCATTAGCTCACCGAGCGTAATGTCGTTTAAGAAGCTGCTGATTCGGGAGCTTAAATCACGCCATAGAGTGTGAGTTAAACAACGACTACCACCCTGGCAATCTGCTCGACCGTGACACTTAGTCGCATCAACTGATTCGTCTACTGCTGCAATCACAGTTCCGACAGCGATGTCGCTCGCTTCAGCACCTAAACGGTAACCACCACCAGGGCCGCGAACACTAGCAACTAAGCCAGCTTTACGTAACTTAGAAAAAAGTTGCTCTAAGTAAGATAACGAGATGCCTTGTCGCTCTGAAATGTCAGCCAGAGGAACTGGGCTTTTTTGCGAATGCAGTGCTACATCGAGCATAGCTGTTACCGCATATCTTCCTTTAGATGTAAGTTTCATATCACACCGTATCCACATTGTTTATGTGGTTGGAATCTTCCCATACCCGACTAAATTGGTCAAGTATTTAGTTGACTATTTTAGTCAGGTATTCACCCTTAGTTTTCACGTGGGCTTTATTTATCGTTTTTGCTCTTCTCAATTGAAGTCAAAATGCCACGTAGAGTATTGATCTCTTGCAGCTCTGGACGAGCTCGGCTAAACAGACGACGCAGCTTATTCATCACCTGCCCCGGCTTATCCTTAGAGATAAATTGGGTATCAATGATCACTTTTTCAAGGTGCTCGTAGAACATTTCTAGTTCTTCGTGACGAGGGTACTCATCTTGTGGCTGTGGTTGATATTGGCTAGCGACCATATCAAGGTGGGCGACACGCACTTCGTAGCTCAGAGTCTGTACCGCCATTGCTAGGTTTAGCGAGCTGTATTCAGGGTTAGCTGGGATACATACATGGAAGTGGCACTTCTGAAGCTCATCGTTAGTCAAGCCCGTACGCTCACGGCCGAATACTAATGCTACTGGGTGCTTCTGACCTTCAATTGCAAATTTTTGTCCACACTCACGAGGCTCAAGCATTGGCCATTCAAGTGTGCGTGAACGTGCACTCGAACCAACCACTAAACCACAGTCTTTTACTGCTTCGTCCAGTGTGGAAACGATAGTCGCGTTTTCTGCGATGTCACCAGCACCCGCAGCCAGTGCTAAGGTCTGCTCGTCAACTTCACATTGAGGGTCTACAAGAACTAATTGACTCAAACCCATCACTTTCATTGCGCGAGCTGCTGATCCGATATTTCCCGAATGAGACGTACCAACCAGAACGACTTTTACATTGTCTAACATGCTATATGACACCACTTTAAAAATAATCGCGAGATATTAACACATAGCAAAGTAAAATGGTCAGACCCTTCGCGCAATGTGAAACCAAGAGTTCAAAAAATAACCACTTCCCTTTTGGTAAAACTTTGGTATACTCGCCGCCGCTTTAAATTGTTCTTTAACATCTTGTGGGAAAAACCATATGCATCCAATGCTAAACATTGCGATACGCGCTGCGCGTAAAGCTGGCAACCATATTGCTAAATCTCTAGAAACAACTGATAAGATCGAATCGTCTCTAAAAGGTAACAACGATTACGTTACTAACATTGCTCAAGAAGCTGAGTACATGATCATTGAGACAATCAAAGCATCTTACCCAGAGCACAGCATTATTTCTGAAGAGAAAGGCCTGACTGAAGGTAAAGACTCTGACGTACAATGGATCGTTGACCCACTAGATGGCACCAACAACTTTGTAAAAGGTTTCCCTCACTTCTCTGTATCTATCGCTGTTCGCATGAACGGTCGTACAGAAGTTGCTTGTGTTTATGACCCAATGCTAAACGAGCTATTCACAGCTCAACGTGGCGCTGGCGCTCAACTTAACAACGCTCGTATGCGTGTTACTCAACTAAAAGACCTTCAAGGTACTGTTCTAGCGACTGGTTTCCCATTCAAGCAAAAACAACACTCAGAATCTTTCATGAAGATCATCTCTGGTCTATTCATTGACTGTGCTGATTTCCGTCGTACAGGTTCTCCTGCTCTTGACCTATGTTACCTAGCAGCTGGCCGTGTTGATGGTTACCTAGAACTAGGCCTTAAGCCATGGGATCTAGCAGCTGGTGACCTAATCGCTCGTGAAGCTGGTGCTATCATGACCGACTTCGCTGGCGGTACTGATTACATGACTTCTGGTAATGTTGTTGCTTCAAGCGCACGTGGTGTTAAGTCTATTCTTAAGCACGTTCGTGAGAACGCTAACGAAGGTATGCTGAAATAATTCAGACCTTACGTTAAAGCTCCCTGTTTTAAGGGCGCATAAAAATTCCAAAGCCTCGCTAGATAGCGAGGCTTTTTTGTATCTGTGGTTCAGGGATGCGAGATGCGAGATGCGAGATGCGAGATGCGAGATGCGAGATGCGAGCAGAATAGCGCTTATGGTATTAAGTACAACTCACTTCGACCATAAAATTTGTATTGAGTTTTCCTGCAAAATGCAGCCATAAAAAAACCGCTAGTTGCCTAGCGGTTTTTTTGGTTTAGCGAAACTTGTTAAGCCAAGGCCTAAGGCATTTCGTCAAACTCTTCACCTTCTTTTTCCACTTGTGGTGGCATTAGGTGTTCACGTGTAATACCCAACTTCATTGCTAGTGCAGATGCAACGTAGATAGAAGAGTAAGTACCAACCGTAATACCCAATAGAAGGGCAGTTGCGAAGCCGTGAATCATAGCGCCGCCCTGAACGAACAGTGCGATAACTACGAATAACGTGGTACCAGAAGTGATCAATGTACGACTCAATGTTTGTGTGATTGAGCTGTTCAGTACTTCAGGCGCTTCACCTTTACGCATCTTACGGAAGTTCTCACGAATACGGTCGAATACAACGATGGTATCGTTGAGGGAGTAACCGACTACCGTTAGCAAGGCTGCTACGATGGTAAGGTCGACCTCAATTTGCATTAGAGAGAACACACCAAGTGTGATGATAACATCGTGCGCCAGTGCTAATACCGCACCCGCAGCCAAACGCCATTCAAATCGCACTGATACGTAGATCAAGATACAGATAAGAGAAACTAGGATAGCAAGGCCACCCGCTTCTGTTAGCTCATCACCTACGTTAGGACCAACGAACTCGATACGACGCATTTCAACTTGCTCACCAGTACCATTCTCAATAGCAGAAAGGATTTGGTTACCAAGCGTTTCGCCCGCTACGCCATCACGTGGACGTAAACGAACCATCACATCACGAGCTGAACCGAAGTTCTGTACCGTTGCATCACCAAAGCCTTCGGCTTCTAGTGCACTACGGATATCAGGAAGGTGTGCCGGTTGTTCAAAACCAACTTCAATCAGAGTACCGCCAGTAAAATCTAGACCCCAGTTCAACGATTTCGTTGTTAGGGTGAAGATAGCAGTACCAATCATCAAGATAGAAAAAACAAAGGCAACCTTTGACCAACGCATAAAGTCGATCATTTTGTCTGCTTTTAGAATCTGAAACATATTAATTCCTAGCCTTAGATCGACAGTTTTTTAACGCGTTTGCCGCCATACATCAGGTTCACGATACAACGTGTTCCCACAATAGCTGTAAACATTGAAGTCAAGATACCGATAGACAGCGTTACCGCGAAGCCTTTGATAGCACCAGTACCCACAGCAAATAGAATAATTGCTGTTAGTAGCGTGGTGATGTTGGCATCGGCGATTGTGCTGAATGCGTTCGCGTAACCTTGGTGAATCGCTTGTTGTGGACTACGTCCATCTCGAAGCTCTTCACGTATACGCTCAAAGATCAGAACGTTGGCATCAACCGCCATACCGACCGTTAATACGATACCGGCAATACCTGGCAGGGTCATAGTAGCCCCCGGAATCATCGACATCACACCGATAATCAACACCAAGTTAGCCATTAGCGCAACGTTCGCAATCAGACCAAAGCTGCGGTAGTAAAGCAGCGTAAACAGCATTACAGCAGCCATACCCCAAACCATCGCCATGATACCCATATCGATGTTTTGTTGCCCCATAGATGGACCAATCGTACGTTCTTCTACAATCGAGATAGGCGCAATCAGAGCACCAGCACGCAGTAGAAGTGCCAAGTTATGAGCTTCAGCCGTTGAGTCGATACCAGTAATACGGAAGTTACGACCAAGTGCAGACTGAATCGTCGCTTGGTTAATCACTTCTTCGTGCTTACTTAAGATAACTCGACCTTCCGGTGTTTTACGACCGCTGTCTTTGTACTCTGCAAATACCGTCGCCATTAGCTTACCGATATTCTGACGAGAGAATGCAGACATCTTGCTACCACCTTCGCTGTCTAGCGAGATGTTAACTTGAGGACGACCATATTCATCAACACTTGAGCTTGCATCAGTAATACTTGAACCGCCTAGAATAACGCGCTTCTTAAGTACCACAGGACGACCATCACGATCTTGCTTGATTTCGCTACCCGCAGGGGCACGACCAGAAGCGGCAGCGGCTAAATCAGCACTGCTATCTACTTCACGGAACTCAAGCGTCGCGGTAGCACCAAGGATTTCTTTAGCGCGAGCCGTGTCTTGAACACCAGGCAATTCCACTACGATACGGCTAGAACCTTGACGTTGAACCAAAGGTTCAGCAACACCAAGTTCGTTAACACGGTTACGTAGAATGGTAATGTTTTGCTCAACCGCGTAGTTACGGATTTCTTGAAGACGAGCCTCTGTAAAGCTTGCAACCAAAGAGAAACGACCGTTAGATTCAGAATCTACGAACGTCATATCTTGGTGCTTAGATTGCAGTAGCGATTTCGCTTCAGCAAGCTGCTCTTCGTTACGCAGAATCACTTCAACCGCATCTTTACCAGATGGGCGAATCGCACGGTAACGGATTTTCTCTTCACGAAGTTCACTACGGAATGCTTCTTCTTGTTGACCAACCAGCTTTTGCATCGCCGCGTCCATATCCACTTCCATTAAGAAGTGAACACCACCACGTAGATCAAGACCAAGTTTCATTGGTGCAGCACCAATAGATTCAAGCCAATCAGGAGTTGAAGCCGCTAGGTTTAAAGCAACAATAACGTCATCGCCTAGTGCTTCTGTGATGATATCACGGGCACTAATTTGCGTATCTGTGTCGTTAAAGCGAACAAGAATGGAACCGTTTTCGAGAGCAACGGATTTAGTAGAAAGGTTTTCTGCTTCAAGAGCATTGGTGACAGCATCCAGCGTAGACATATCTACAGAGGCGCCGCGCGCCCCTGTAACTTGAACTGCCGGATCTTCACCGTATATATTTGGAAGTGCGTACAACGCAGCGATAGCGATGGCAAACACCACCATCAAATACTTCCATAACGGGTAACGGTTTAGCACAGCGAGGATCCTCTAGCTGTTTATAGAGATTTCAGAGTACCTTTTGGTAGCACTGCTGTAACGAAGTCTTTCTTGATAACTACTTCGTTGTTTGCGTTCAGTTCGATAGCAACGTAGTCGCTGTCTTCAGCAATCTTAGTGATCTTGCCGATTAGGCCGCCGCTTGTAAGAACTTCATCGCCTTTGCCCATAGAAGACATAAGGTTCTTGTGCTCTTTAACACGCTTAGCTTGTGGACGGTAGATCATGAAGTAGAAGATCACAGCGAACATACCTAGCATGATAAGCATTTCGAAACCGCCGCCTGCTGGTGCACCTTCTGCTGCTGCGTGAGCTTGAGAAATAAACATTTAAAACATCCTCTATTTATATTTTCGTAATTGTTTGTCTAATTGGGTTGCATCCCTTTATTTTCAAGCCCCATCACTCGGAAGAGAGATAGGGCTCGCAAAAAAGAAATACTAAGATTCTTTACCTAGTGGTGGCACTTCACGCCCCATTCTTGCGTAGAACTCTGCAACGAACTCTTCAAAGCGGTCTTCATCGATAGACTGACGAATGTCTGACATTACTCGTTGGTAGAAACGCAGGTTATGAATCGTGTTCAGTCGAGCACCTAGGATTTCGTTACAACGATCCAAATGGTGTAAGTACGACTTGCTGTAGTTCTTACAAGTGTAACAGTCACACTCTGAATCTAGTGGTGTTGTATCGGTTTTATGCTTCGCATTACGGATCTTGATCACACCTTCAGTCACAAACAGGTGGCCGTTACGTGCATTTCGCGTTGGCATTACACAGTCAAACATGTCGATACCACGACGAACACCTTCAACTAGGTCTTCTGGTTTGCCTACGCCCATTAGGTAACGTGGCTTATCTTCCGGCAGTTGAGGACATGTGTGTTCAAGAATACGGTGCATGTCTTCTTTTGGTTCGCCTACTGCTAGACCACCAACTGCGTAACCATCAAAACCAATTTCAGTTAGGCCTTTAACAGATACATCACGAAGGTCTTCGTACACACCACCTTGAACGATACCGAATAGTGAGTTCGGGTTTTCAAGTTTGTCGAAGTGGTTACGTGAACGCTCAGCCCAACGAAGAGACATCTCCATTGAGTCTTTTGCTTCTTTGTGTGTCGCTGGGTAAGGCGTACACTCGTCAAAGATCATTACGATGTCTGAACCTAAGTCTTTTTGGATTTCCATAGACTTCTCAGCGTCCATGAAGATCTTGTCACCGTTTACAGGGTTACGGAAGTGAACACCCTCTTCAGTGATCTTACGCATTGCACCTAGGCTGAATACTTGGAAACCGCCTGAATCAGTCAGAATAGGACCGTGCCAGTTCATGAAATCGTGCAGGTCACCGTGCAGTTTCATGATTTCTTGACCAGGACGTAGCCATAGGTGGAATGTGTTACCTAATAGGATTTCAGCGCCTGTGTCTTTCACTTCTTCAGGTGTCATACCTTTTACAGTACCGTAAGTACCTACAGGCATGAATGCTGGGGTTTCAACGGTACCGCGTTCAAACTGAAGTTGACCACGACGTGCGCCGCTATTAGTTTTTTTAAGTTCGTATTTTAATTTCACGAAGCCTCCAATATGCCAGAGAAACAATCTGACTGTTAATTCAGAACCTTAAGCCAAACAAAAGTTCAGTCCAGTGAGTTCTATGAGGAGCGGTCGCGTATTCCTTGCGAGAGATTAGACAGACACCCTGCCCGACTCCTAGCTTACTGCTAGCACCCGTAAATTCTTATGTATATCGTTTATAACTAGCTTAAATTAGCTTATTTTCTTATTGATGAACATGGCATCACCGTAGCTGAAGAAACGATATTCGCTCTTCACTGCGTGATCGTATGCGCCCATCACATTGTCGTAACCTGCAAATGCACTCACCAACATAATCAGCGTTGATTCTGGTAAGTGGAAATTGGTAATCAAGCAATCCACCAACTGGTATTCATAACCAGGGAAGATGAAGATTTCTGTATCACCAAAGAAAGGAACGAATTCAGTACCTTTTTTCAATGCATCTTGCGCTGCACTTTCTAATGAGCGTACTGATGTTGTACCAACGGCAATAATACGACCGCCACGAGCTTTTGCTGCAGCTACGGCGTCAACCACTTCTTGCGGGACTTCAACGTACTCCGCATGCATGTGGTGATCATTGATGTTGTCTACTTTAACTGGCTGGAATGTGCCAGCGCCAACGTGAAGCGTCACGTAAGCAAACTCAACACCTTTCTCTTTCATGTCAGCCATTAACTTGTCATCAAAATGAAGACCCGCTGTTGGAGCTGCAACCGCACCTGGCTTCTCATTATAGACCGTCTGGTAACGCTCTTTATCTGCGTCTTCATCTGGACGATCAATATAAGGAGGTAGCGGCATATGACCAACACTGTTCAGAATCTCTAAAACGCTTTGGTCAGATGTGAAATGGATTTCAAATAACGCGTCATGTCGCGCCACCATTTCAGCTTCATACTCATCGTTCTCACCAAGGAACAATTTAGTGCCCGGCTTCGGTGATTTAGAACAACGAACATGCGCTAGAATACTCTTCTCATCAAGCATACGCTCAACCAGCACTTCAAGCTTACCGCCTGATGCCTTGCGACCAAATACACGAGCTGGAATCACTCGAGTGTTATTGAAAACAACAAGATCGCCTGGTTCAACCAAGTCTAAAACGTCTTTAAACGAACCATCAGCTAGGTTACCGCTGTTGCCATCTAATTTAAGCAGGCGGCTTGCTGTACGCTCCTCTTGAGGGTAGCGAGCAATGAGTTCATCTGGTAGGTCAAAGTGAAAATCTGAAACTTGCATGTGTCTAGTCTTGTCTTAGTTGATGAGATTTGTGCCGTTGACGAATCATCAATCGTAGTTGCTGAACAATGGTTACGGTAAGTCAATCATTACCGGAAACACATCGCAAACACGACTAAAAATTTCGCAGTGGGCTAGTATAGGCACACGAGCCGCAATAGCAAGGTTTACAGCAATGGATTATTGTAAAGAGGCGTAAAATAATGCTACTAACTCACCTCCTTAAACTAAAGAATTAGTTGCATAAAACTCACCCAAAAATGCGTCAGATCTCAGTTATTTTTAGGATAAAAAACTATAGTAATAGCAACAAAATAAAAAAGAAGGAGGTTCGTATGATCAAGGTTGAAGATATGATGACTCGCAACCCTCATACCCTATTGCGCTCACACTCACTGGCCGATGCTAAGCACATGATGGAAGCGCTTGATATCCGCCATATTCCGGTCGTTGATTCCGATAGAAAGCTACTCGGTGTTGTCACACAACGAGACGTTCTAGCCGCTCAAGAATCCAGCCTACAAAACATCCCACAAGCTCAATCTTTTACTCTTGCTACTCCCCTCAACGACACCATGCACAAAAGTGTTATGTCAGTAGAGCCACGTGCAGGATTAAAAGAATCGGCTATCTATATGCAGAAACATAAAGTGGGCTGTTTACCTGTCGTAGAAAACCACGAACTAGTAGGCATTATCACCGACAGTGACTTCGTCACCATCGCGATTAACTTGCTTGAACTGCAAGAAGAAGTCGAGCCAGAAGAAGCTGAAGTAGATTGAGGCAACAATAAAAAGAGCCTCATGACATCATGAGGCTCTATTAGAATCAGATTTACTGTTTCTGTTGTTACAGAGGGGTAGCATCACTGCAAAGGTTAGTTTGTCGAGTTCTGAATTGATGCTGAATAACTAGCTGAATATCATCAATCGCTTCCGTCTCAACAATATCGCCATATTCATCACCTAATTGCAGAGACAATCTCCAACCAGAAGCAGCTACACTTCTCTCTTTAAATGAATAGGTTGGATTAAGTAACTCTCTATTGTCATGATAACCTGCCGTTAAGTTAGCGGTCATACGCTGTCTAAAACTACCATTAGATACAACGCTATCACGGGAAATATCAGCAAAACGAGTGGAATAAGAGTTCAAACCACCTTGAAGCCCCTCGCCATCACCTACTAATACTCCTGGAGTGCTACTACGCATGTAACTATTCCCGCCGTAAGTAAGATATGCTTTAGTTGTCGCCTCGCCAGATATGTCGTAATTCAGCGCGAGATCAATAGCAACACCACCAATTTTATCAGAATATGTACCGGCAGCACTTAAGCACATAACGTCATCATCACTACCCACAATCGGACCTTGAAAAAGGACTGAGGATGGAAAGTTTTTCACGGTACTGAACTCTACCGTTAGCCATTCACCAGAAACTAAATCGCGAGATAATAACTTAAGCTTGGCATTAAATGCTTCATCAGCATTCAACATTTCACCACTACCATTTGGGTCTGGGTAAAGGATAGTTCTCCCGTTATAGTTATCAACGTAACCAAAGATATCCCTCTTGAGAGAAATAATATCCACGGTTTGATGACCATTTGATGTATACCATCCGCCATAGAAACTTTCCAAAGCATTGAGGTATTCGATAGATTGCTGAATGTTTGAGACTTTGAATACATCGCCTTTATCTAGCTCTGCATTACGGTCATTGAACAACACTTGTCTACTATGCTCAAAAGCTTGTACAGCATAAAACAGCCACTCTTGAAGTTCAGAAAACTCTAATTCTGCTTGATACGTTTCAACAGTCAATGTGCTGAAAGATAGTGGATTAGCGTACGAGCGCTCTGAAGCCAGATACTCATTTTGGTCGGTTTCCGCGACCAAACGCAAAGCTTCAGCATTTAAAGCAAGTAACCTACCAGCATCATCACTTAAATTAGAAAGTGACTTAGCCATATCAGCTCTAGCCGTTGCCAATTCTAAGGTTAGTTGTTGAATTCGCCCCTTAGCAAAAACATCTGATGTCTCTACCTGTAAACCTTTTATTGTTGCACGCTCAAGCAAAGCCAACTTCTGTGTATATAAGTCAGCCTTAAGAGAACTTCCCTTCAATGCACCTTGTAAGTTCTCGACAGCAGTAAATGTCGATGATAAATCGGTAGAGCCGGTATCATTCAAGAAACGATTTAGTATATCAAGAGAGTGTTGTACTTCTTCAGACAGCAGCAATGTGTTCATATCGAAAGTCGAAGTTCGACTTTCATCAATTAGGCTTTGGAGCTTAAATTCATTAAGACCTAATTTAACCGTGATCTTATCGACCAAATTACTAGTTTGCTGCACCAGCTCAAGACGTGCCACTTCTAGTGCTATGTTGTTTAATACCTCACTATGGACTCTATAAGCTCGTTCAACTTCGCGCTTTGCAGCTTGAATGTTTTTCAACTGATAGCCGATTAAGCTGCCTCTACGTTGACTCTTAGTCTGCTCTTTACAGGAGTTAACAATCAATGAAGAAGGGCAACCTAGAAGAGTTGATAACCTCTCTTTTGAGCGTTGATTTTCTTGCTCAAAATTTCGTGTAAAGACGCCCAACTGATAACGGTAATCAAGGTGTTTTTTTTGAGCAAAATTCAGTGAACTCTCAAGAGAGAGCGTCATTTCATCTAATACTTTCCCTATAACCTCAGTTGAACTGCTCCCAATACTATCTTCAGAGTCATAATCTGGCATCAACAAAACGAAATCATCTGGCAGCCCTAAATAGTTAGCTCCACCTTCGAGCCAGTTGGCTACAGATTTCAATTCAACAACGTTACCTTTAAATTTATCTAGCTCAGACGACAATATTATATGGGTATAGGAATCATCGCCTAACAAACGACGTAACTGCGTCTCTTTTGAAATAACTCGCTCAAGCAGTGAACTAGCATCATATGCAAGCTTAGATTTTTGCTCTACAGAACTCGCCGATACCGACTTTAATTTACTAATTTGTAACTGCTGAGCTAATAACTCATTCATAAACTGATAAGCTAATAAAGCATCTTTATAACCTGTAATTAAACGGTCTTCTTGGTATACAGGTAATGACTGTCCTTTTTCATTTAGGTATCGAGCACTTTTCACATCACGAAATGGCTGCGCACTAGCAAATGATTGAGGGTACTTTTCGATCAATCTCCAATAATCATCAAAAGCGCTTAATAGAATATCTAAAGACTGTTGACGGTACTTTTCCACTGCGGCTGTGCTTGCTCGATCTACCCATAATATTCTAGCTTGGTCAGTTGCACGATTCGCCAAAATAAAATCTGCTGTAGCGCGATCATAATAAATATCAAAAAGTACCGCTTTTAAGCCCACCAAATCAGAAGTTTCGATAACGAGTTTTTCAATCGTTTTAATGGCACCAGCAGCTTGACGTTTTTCTGCATTACCCCATAAAGAGTCGAAGGGCCATCCTTCTCCGCTTTCAGATATTGCAACGATAATATTTCCTGTTTTTGGGTCGAGAGTAAACATACGCTCCAAATAACGAAAAGCTGTTAAATCTTTAGCTTCAGTATCTTTTGCATACTGAGGATATAATTTAGATAACGCTTGTTCGATAGTCGTATATGTTGTAGAAAATTGAGGTACGCTCGACCAACAGCGTTCACCTTCAATAAACTCCTGATAACAACTCTGCCTTAGATTATTCTCATCAAATATAGAGTTTTCATTTTTATCATCTGAAGCGTTAGCAACTCCTGATAATAGTAATAAGGGCGTAAAAAGCCCTACCAAACGCTGTTTAGTATCAATCATAATTATTCTTTTAATTTTATTTTTGATCATTAAGTAAATAACATAATGGTCATTTACTTTACCTAGCTAACAATAATATTTTTTATCATTAGTCGGGTTCACTATCCACACAGGGAATGCAATATCAACTTTTATAAAACCCAATTATCATTAACTTAATTTCGATCACAGTTATCAATAGATGGAATGATAAAAAGCATAACAATTAGAAGAAAATAACCATTTATTATTTTATGCTTCATTAGATTTAACTAATAATAAATTTATTTAACAGTATCAATAAATAAAAGAGCGGCTTTAATAGCCGCTCAAAGATATAAATTAAATACGCTGATAAATGATGTCTCTTAAAGTAACTCAGATACCACATCGGCTAACTGATGGAAGGTTTCACGACGTGATGAACTTGGTCGCCATACGAGACCGATATCTCGGTAGGCTTGCTGACCAGGGGGATCAATAACCACTAGGTTTTGGTTTTCCAACAAACCGTGGTCGATTGCCATCTGCGGAATAAAGGTGGTTCCTAAACCATTGGCCACCATTTGCACCAATGTGTGTAGGCTTGTAGCGGTAAATGGGTTTATCTTCTCTTTGTCGGTTAACTTACAAGCTGATACCGCGTGCTCGGTTAAGCAGTGTTCGTTCTCCAGCAAAAATACAGACTCGTCTGGCAGGTCATCGTATTTAATCGGAACCCGAATACCATCTGCTTGATTACGACTGATCACCATTCTGAACGGATCTTGCCCAACAACTTTACTCTCCATGTTATCGATATCGACAGGCAAAGCCAGAATCAACACATCTAACTCACCATGACGTAATGCAGCCAATAAGTTAGTTGTCGTATCTTCACGTAACAGTAAATTTAGCTGAGGAAAGCGTTGGTTAGCTTCTTGTACCAAATCGCACAAAAGGAATGGTGCAATGGTAGGAATACACCCGACTCGCAGCTGACCTTGCATCGCATCCCCGTTACATAGGTTTCCAAGCTCGACAAGGTCTTGCCCCTTCGCCAGTAGATCTCGTCCATGCTTGACCACCAGCTCACCCGCTTGAGTAAAAACCAATGGGCTCTTCTTATCCTTCTTTTCATAAAGAGGGCAACCAATTAGCTCTTCTAGGTTTTGAATGCCTTTACTGAGCGTAGATTGACTCACGAAGCAGCGATCAGCGGCATCACTGAAGTGACGAGTTTCGTGAAGAGTAACAAGATAGTGAAGTTGCTTAAGACTTGGCCATTTATTCATGAAATTACTTTGTAATATGAGTAGGATAAGTTACGTAAAGGTCATGAGACCTAAGAACAGGATAAAGAATAAGCTTATCGCTTTTTTCGATTAACTTAATCTATTTAATTCGCTTTTTTCTATAGTACCGATTGTACTATAGTTTGTCGCGTAGAAACGGAGCCCAAACAAAGATGTGTTGGGCCAACTAATTTTTTAGGAGATTCCAAAATGGTACTAGTAGGTCGTCAAGCCCCTGACTTTACTGCAGCAGCTGTTCTAGGTAACGGTGAGATCGTTGATAACTTCAACTTCGCAGAATTCACTAAAGGTAAGAAAGCTGTAGTTTTCTTCTACCCACTAGACTTCACTTTCGTTTGTCCTTCAGAGCTAATCGCTTTCGACAACCGTCTTGAAGATTTCCAAGCTAAAGGCGTTGAAGTAATCGGTGTTTCTATCGATTCTCAATTCTCTCACAACGCATGGCGTAACACTGCTATCGCTGATGGCGGTATCGGTCAAGTTAAATACCCTCTAGTTGCTGACGTTAAGCACGAGATCTGCAAAGCATACGATGTTGAGCACCCAGAAGCAGGCGTTGCTTTCCGTGGTTCTTTCCTAATCGATGCTGACGGTCTTGTACGTCATCAAGTAGTTAACGACCTTCCACTAGGTCGTAACATCGACGAAATGCTACGCATGGTAGACGCACTAAACTTCCACGAGAAGAACGGTGAAGTTTGTCCTGCACAATGGGAAGAAGGTAAATCAGGTATGGACGCATCTCCACAAGGTGTTGCAGCATTCCTATCTGAGCACGCTGACGACCTAAGCAAGTAATTACCTCTTAAGCCCGAACTCAACGCGGGTTAATGGTTGGAAGATTCTCTATAAAGAGACATAAAGCATAAGCTAATAGCGCAAAGCGCACCGCCAATCAGTTAAGAAGTAAAGTCCTATTAAAAGCCCGAAGTTAACGCTTCGGGCTTTTTGCATCTACCCCTTCAATAATGATTTATTCCTCGCTCATATCCGCTATGAATAGGGGTAACCGCAAAGCCAAACTTTACCTCTATTTTCCTCTGCCCCTACCTATTCAGAATAATCCCAAGATTGCTATGATTTCCTTAGTCTCAATTTGAACGAGTAAAATAGCATGAACATCGAAATTGAAGTTTGTATCGATAACCTAGAATCTCTACACAATGCCCTAGCTGGCGGAGCTAATCGTATTGAGCTCTGCTCTTCACTAGCACTTGGTGGGTTAACTCCGAGCTTCGGAATGATGAAGCAAGCCGCTCGCATATCATCAGTTCCCGTGTATGCCATGATTCGCCCTAGACAAGGTGACTTCATCTTCGATAATGACGATATGATGTGCATGCTTGATGATATCCAAGCCGCTGCCGACGCTGGTTTACATGGCGTGGTATTGGGTGTACTTTCCGCTCAAGGTGAAATAGAAATGGTCGCGATGAAAGCTCTCACCTCAAAGGCCCACCAACTAAAGCTTGGCGTGACCTTTCACCGTGCCATCGACCAACTTAAGGATTACCAAACAGCACTAGAACAGATTATCGAACTTGGTTGTGAACGTGTTTTAACTTCAGGCTTAGCAAGTAACGCAGAACAAGGAAAAGATATTCTTAAGGAGATGGTTGAGCTTGCTCAAGGCCGCTTAGACATTATGGCTGGGGCGGGAGTTACCGCTAACAATGGCCGAGATATCCTCAAGCACACTGGCGTTCAAGCGCTGCATTTGTCTGGTAAGTCGACAAGAGCAAGCCTAATGGAAAACAACTCAAGTGCTCAAATGGGCAGTGATGATATTGATGATTATCAGATCCCCGTGACAGATGCGAGTAAGATATCCGATGTAAGAGCCTCTCTCATCGCTTAGGGTAACAGTCGCTAACACAAATCTAGAGAACCTCGCTGACTAATCTAACTGACTGACGTATATTAGATTTAATAGCGCAGAAATTTTTCATGGATAGATATGGCTAAAGACTTATTCAACTCTCTTGATTTAAACCTGTTACGAACATTTCTGATTGTTTATCAAGAAAAAAACACCAGAAAGGCTTCGGAGCGACTCTTTGTTTCACAGCCTGCAGTTAGTCAAGCTTTGCAGAAGCTGCGTCATCACTTTTCGGATGACTTATTTGTTAAAGTCCACGGAGGTTTGCAAGCCACAGCATTTAGCGAACAGCTAGCAAATGAAATCACACCTCATTTAGATGGTTTGAAAACGGCGATTAACTCTTCAAATACCTTTGACCCCAAAGAAATCGACTACTCAATAAAAATCGCGCTTTCCCCTGTCGTACTTTCATGTTTGTCGGGGGCTCTTTACAAAATCATCAAGCAACAGGCGCCTAACTGCGAGCTAGAGCTAACGAGCTGGACGACAGCCTCAGCTGAAGACATACAAAAAGAAAAGATCTTTTTAGGCGTTGCTTATCAACTCTCTGATGTTTCAAAAGAAATTCATATTCAAAAGCTCATTGATATTGATGGGCAGCTATTTGTAAGAAAAGATCATCCAATAAGAAAATCAATTGTCACCCCACAAGATTTGGCAGGCTATGAGATTGCATCACTAATATCACCAGGTTGGAACGATAACTTTAGTCAAGCTTCACGAATATTAGAAACCCACTCGATTCCTCATCGCGTTGGATTCCGTTCTGAAATGGTATTAGCTCTTGTTGATGTTCTGCTTAATTCTGATATGTACATGCCACATTCCACCCTCTTTCCTATCCACAACTATCCCAACCTGAGAGCCATAGATGTAGACATCGCGAGCGAACTAAAAACGGTGGGAGTGTATAGCCATATCCATATAAAGAATCGTAATAACCCTCTTCATATGTGGCTCTACGATGTCGTTCAGCATGCACTAAATGAACAAATAAATAAGTAACACTTATTACAACTATACAAAATACTACTTAGCCTAAAAATAAAACACTGTTTAATATCCATTCCATCGACACGGAGTCCATCAATTAAGCCATAGTAAGGATGCTCAATATCAAAGTTTATTGAGAGTGTTATGAAATTACTTAAAACAGTTACTACAATCATCGCCTTATCTACAGCAACAGCAGCTTACGCAAATACCGACTATTCAGGTCACCGCATCGGAATGGGCTTTGTTTCTAGCGAAGTCGATCACCTAGATTCAGACTACACCAAAAGTGACTTAGGCAGCGGCCTAAAACTTGAATATGGTTATGACATTAACCGAATTTTTGGTGTGAACGTTGCGATGGACACCAGCAAAGATGATGAGAGTTACCACGGGTATGGTTACGATTCTAAAGTATCGACATTTAAAATTGACTCAGATATTGGTTACGCATTTCTATTAGATGGGCTTAATATCAAACCTTACGGTGCTATTGGTATTGCACGTATCGAGGAAAAGCTAACTTTAAAAGAGCCAGGGGATAGTATTAGTCTTAAAAATAAAGAAACATCACTCCTACTCGGCACAGGTGTAAGAGCAAACTTTGATTTCGGCCTATACACTGACCTGCGTTTCAATTTCATCATGATGGATGATTACGATATCGACCAGTTATCTTTAACCGTGGGCTACAAGTTCTAACCTCTCTCGTAATCAGGTACGCTATTTGCTCACAATTATTTCTTATTGTGAGCAAAATAATTAATACCATCGCTTTTCTAATCTTCTGGACGCCAACTCAATGCACTCGCGATAGTACCAATAACTAACGTATCTTTCTCATCATCATTAAGTTCAGGCATCATCTGTAAAGTTAGCATTCCATTCGTCTGAGCCGCTGCTGCCTCTTGTGAAGCTTGTTTAAAGCTATACCCTAAAGGTTTTTCAACTGACATCAAAAGGTCTTTGCTTGAGTGGACAGTTTCGACATCATATTTATTCGACCCAACTCGTATGTAGCCAGCTTCTTTCTTCTCTAAACTAACTTTAATCATCCCAGATTGAGGCTCTAAGACGAACTCTCCTACTTTCTCATTCCTTTGGGTTACAGAGCAGCGATAAGGCTTATTGCCACCGAAATCAACACCCATATAGTTAACTGAAGTCCCACCGCCAGAACAAATTAAGTTCCACACCTGACCATTGTCGTTTCTAGTGATCTCAGCAGCAAGCTCTCCGTCTTTAAAAGAGACAGTATCAAACCATGTTGAGCTTGATGAGTTTCGACTGTATTTGCCTTGATACATACCTGCAATATCAAACGTTCCTTCTTGTCCCAATCCCCAGAAGTCACCATCTGTTTTAATAATAAGTTGCGGTTGCTTACTAACCACTTCTGATTTGTCCATGATGGCAACGCTGCCGCACGCTGTTAACGTGAAAAGGGGAGTTAAAACTAAAAGAAACTTTTTCATACTGATATCTACCTGAAAAATAAATGTGGAGGATAAATTCATCAGGAGAATAAATTAAAGATTGATCGGAATATAGTAAACACTAATGAGCCACATCGACATTATCATCATCATATCGGAACAAATACATTAAATAACATAAGGTTAAGTAGGCGCTTATCTATCAAACTCGTTTTGTAAGGCTACGTAAGACAAAGCATTCGCTAAATAACGAAAACAACCACTGATAAGTACACGTTATTACAGAGATAACCAATGCGAATTAGCCTGCTCTTTCAAAGTCCATATAATGATTTCCGTTATCCAGTTAATTCTCTGGGTTCATTCATGGATCGACCTAATGCTAAGGAGAGCAAAAATTACTTCGGTGGTACCATGAAACTAAAAACACTTCTTCTCACTTCGGCTTTATTCTCAACCTCTGCATTTTCAAGTGGTCTTCATTTATCCCCTGAACTAAAAATTGGTTCTTATCATGGCTTCGGATTACAGGCGGGTATTACTGATGTGGCAAATTTAGGCGCTGTTTACCTAAGTTATTCTCACCTTTGGTATGACAGCGATCGATATGATGAAACTGTCGATGCATATCGTATTGGTATCCAAAATATGTTTGGAAGAAATCAAACCCACGGCTTTCAGGCTGAAATTGGTGTGGCAAGCTATGACGGTACAAAAACGCGCTCAGGCGAAGTAGAAGAGAAAACATCACATGGGTTAAGCCTAGGCGGTGCCTATGTTTACCAAGCGACACCAATGCTTGGGTTACGTGCTGGTGTTGATATGAATATTTTTGATCACAATAAAACCTTTGTACCTTACGACACGACGATCAATTTTAATCTTGGTGCAATCCTTAGCTTTTAAGATGTCCCCTACTTCAATGCGTCATCAAGGCTTTGATCGCCTAGGTGACGTACATCTTTACCCTTCACAAAGTAAATAATGTATTCGCAGATGTTTTGGCAACGGTCTCCCACTCGCTCAATCGCACGCGCAGACCACATCACCTGCAAAATATTAGGAATGTTCTTAGGATCTTCCATCATATACGTCATTAACTGACGAATAACCGCCTCGTATTCCGCATCCAACTTATCATCAAGCTTATGAACTTCAGCTGCCGCATCAACATCCATACGAGCAAAAGCATCTAATACTTGGTGAAGCATGGTGATTGCTTGTCGGCATAGCGGCTCTAACGAAACATGGAATTTTTGCTCTTTGGTCGAAGGGATCTCTATCGCGCCTTGAGCAATTTTAGAGGCTACATCACCAATACGTTCCAGATCGGTAATCGTTTTGATGATCGCCATAATCAAACGCAGATCTTTCGCTGTAGGCTGACGCTTTGCAATAATTCGGGTACACGCTTCGTCAATCGACACTTCCATCGCATTCACTTTATGGTCGTCACGAATCACTTTTTTAGCCAATTCAACATCGTCTTTATGAAGCGCCTGCATTGCAAACGAAAGTTGCTGCTCCACTAACCCGCCCATGGTCAATACATGAGTACGGATCGACTCTAACTCGACATTGAATTGCCCTGAAATGTGGCGACCGAAATGCATACCTGCTCCTTGAAAGAAATGAAGAAAGCCATTTTTATAGAGTGACTTAGCTCTAAATGACGCCTCTATAGAGGTTAGCCATATCTACCAGTAATGTAGTCTTCCGTCTGATTTTTCAATGGAGAAGTAAAAATTGAGTCCGTATCTGAGTACTCGATCAATTTTCCCATATGAATAAAAGCAGTATGATCACTCACGCGCGCCGCTTGCTGCATGTTATGAGTAACAATCACCACGGTGTATTGTGTTTTGAGATCGTTAATCAGCTCTTCAATCGTCAAAGTAGAAATAGGATCCAGTGCCGATGTCGGTTCATCCAACAATAGTACTTCAGGCTCAATCGCGACCGCACGTGCAATCACCAAACGCTGCTGTTGACCACCCGATAAACCAAATGCGTTTTCATGAAGTCGGTCTTTCACTTCATCCCATAGTGCAGCAGCACGCAGAGATCGCTCAACCGCATCATCCAGGTCTCGACTATTGCTGACACCTTGTAGTCTCAAACCATAAACCACATTCTCATAGATAGATTTAGGAAAAGGGTTCGGGCGCTGGAATACCATGCCAACACGACGTCGCAAGGTCGCGACATCTACCTTAGGGTGATAGACGTTCTTGCCATGAAGCTTCACTTTCCCGGAAACCTTGCAGCCCTCAACAAGATCATTCATGCGATTAATACAGCGCAGCAGCGTCGACTTACCGCACCCTGATGGGCCGATAAAAGCCGTCACTTGCCCCTTCGGAATTTGCATTGAAATATCATCGAGTGCTTGACTCTCTTTATAATAAAGATTCAGCCCTTCAATTGAGATAGCAACTTGCTCATCCTTCAGGTTATGAACATCTAGTGGTGCTTGGTAACCCAAGGTTTCATTAATCGAGAACATCTAATCTTGTCCTAAGGTTCGGTATTTTTCACGCAAGTTATTTCGGATATTGATGGCCGTTAAATTTAATCCAACAATCACCGTAACCAATAAAAATGAAGTGGCATACACTAAAGGTCGTGCCGCTTCGATATTCGAGGTTTGAAACCCAACATCATAAATATGAAAGCCTAAATGCATGAACTTTCTGTCTAAATGTAGATACGGGAACTGACCATCGACTGGCAAGCTGGATGCTAGCTTAACAACACCCACCAACATGAGTGGAGCAACTTCCCCCGCGGCTCTCGCGATGGCCAAAATTAAACCAGTGATAATCGCAGGGCTTGCCATCGGTAAAACAATGCGCCAAAGCGTCTCAAATTGAGTAGCACCAAGCGCTAATGAACCATGCCTCACGGAGCTAGGGATACGCGTTAAGCCCTCTTCCGTAGTTACAATAACAACGGGCAAGGTTAATACTGCTAAGGTCAAAGCAGACCATAATAAGCCAGGCGTACCAAATGTCGGAGCGGGTAATCGCTCTGCATAAAACAACGTATCAATCGAGCCGCCAATGGTATAGACGAAGAAGCCTAAACCAAAAACGCCATACACAATCGATGGTACACCAGCCAAGTTAATCACGGCGATACGAATCAAACGTGTCAGGGCGTTGTTTTTTGCATATTCATGAAGATAAATAGCAGCAACAACACCAAGAGGCATCACTACAATCGACATCAGAATAACCAACAAAACAGTACCGAAAATGGCTGGGAATACGCCACCTTCAGAGTTTGAGTCTCGTGGGTTCTCTGACAAGAACTTCCAAACTTGTTTGCCCCAATGCCCAACCTTTTCAAGGTAGGACATATTATTCGGGTACCAATAATCCAGAATATGGCTGAGCGAAATTTCGACCTGTTCTCCTGTCATATCCTCAACGAGCAAGCTTTCTACATTAAGCTGCGTTCTCAAGTGCTCAAGCTTTACTTCAGCCTCACCTAATTGGCGGTTTAATTCCAGTTTAGTTTGAGTATAGGTTTTAAGATATTCATCGCTCACTGATTCATTGAGTTCAAGCTTACGCTTTTCTAAACGCAAGTTTTCCAATTGCCAGCTTATATTGCGAATTTCTTGGTTCACAACACGCGACGTTTCTTTACGTAACGTATCAGCAAACGCTAAACCTTGTTCGAGCTTTTGGTCTATGTTCGAATCAAATGTGCCAGAAGCGGTTTTAAAACCCACTGGCTTACCAAAGAAATAGCCACCTCGACTTCGTTCAATCACAATCCAATCAAGTGGAGTGGTTGGTTCACGTAAGTTAACATCCAGAATGGAAACAAAGTCCGCAGGGTACAGTTCTCTATTGGCGACTTTGATGCTTAAGCGCTGTATTAGCCCTGTCGACAAATTTTGAGGTGACAAAAGGTCATGGACTTGTGGAACTTGCTCTATCGGGATGTACTTGCGTTCATATAACTGACCAATCAATAAATCTTGTTTCGATACGGTTTCGTCAAGGTCAACTACTAACGATAAGTCTTTGGAATCAACTTGCCATTGGTACAAAGGTGCTGGCCAAAAATAGGTCAAGCCCTTCCAACCAATCAGCAGCATCAGGCCAAGAACAGAAAGCATACTGATGCTCACCGCCCCACCCGTTAGCCATATCCACGGAGAGCCCGATTTAACCCAAAATAATAATGACTTCAGTTTATTGATCATAATCGACCTTGCTCTGACGCGCTGAAACCAAGGTACAGTAAAGATCACGAGATGCGCTAGCCAAACAACTAAAAGCCGTTGATACACATTGAGATAAACCGATAAAACTACAGTGCACGATATTTGTCTCTCAATCTTTGTCGAACCCACTCTGCGACTGAGTTCACCGCAAACGTAAAAATAAACAGCAAGAGTGCAGCCAAGAACAACAAGCGGAAGTGAGATCCCCCCACTTCAGATTCAGGCAGCTCTACAGCAATCGTTGCCGATAACGTCCTCATCCCTTCTAGAATATTCCAATCAAGGATCGGCGTATTACCTGTTGCCATCAAAACGATCATCGTTTCGCCCACAGCTCGTCCTAGCCCCATCATGATGGCTGAAAAGATACCTGGGCTAGCCGTCAATAACACCACATAAATAAGGGTCTGCCACGCGGTTGCACCTAAAGCTAATGAACCATCAGATAAGTGTTTAGGCACAGAGAAAATCGCGTCTTCTGCGATAGTAAAAATGGTCGGGATAACCGCGAATCCCATAGCAAAACCGACCACCAGCGCATTACGTTGGTCAAAATCGATACCATAGCTAGCCAAGAAAGTACGAATATCCCCCCCAAACAGCAAGGCTTCCATACTATTTTCAGCAATAAATACTGCAATCACAGTAATCACCAATACCGGAATCAATATCAGGGCATGCCAACCATTAGAAAAACGACTGGTCACCATCTTCGGTAAGCAGAACCACACAAGCCCAGTCAGCAGTGTGCTCAATGGCAATAGCACCATTAACAAGAAAACGGCCGTTAAATGCGTTTCAACAATGGGAGCAAACCAAAGCCCGGCTAAGAATCCGATGATAACGGTCGGAAGAGCTTCCATCAGCTCTATCGAAGGTTTCACCACTCTTCGCATTCGAGGAGACATGAAGTAAGCGGTATAAATGGCTCCGAGTACAGCAACAGGTACTGCGAACATCATCGCGAACAGGGCGGCTTTGATAGTACCAAACGTGATAGGTACTAAACTGAATTTCTCTTCAAAGTCATCATTAGCCGACGTTGATTGCCACACATATTGAGGCTCTGGGTAGCTTTCGTACCAGACTTTTTGCCAAAGTGATGAGAATGAGATTTGCGGATATTCGTTATCGACTTTAGCCACACTGATGGTGCCATCAATCAGCGTCGCCAGATGCAGTTCATTGGCAGACATAGCGGCTAATTGTGGTGACTTCTCAAATGCCCGTTCAAACAAAGACAGTTTTTCACTGGTCGTATAGTGGCTCTGTAAGGTGCCGTTTTTGTAGAAGCTATAGAAGCCCTTCCTGTAAGTATCAGGCAGGATAAATTGAACCTCTTCAGCAAGCTGGAAGTCTCGAATATGGGTTAAGCTACGCTTTTCATCTTTGAGAACATCAAACCACTGAGAAACCTGCCCGTCCTCATGCGTAACCAATAGCGAATAGGCCCCAGACAACAAATCGATACTTTTCACCGAGTGCTTCGCATCATTCAAGCTAAGGTCAATCACTTCACGAACATTAAAGCCGCTATCTGATAACTTCAAAACCACTAAATCCGATTGTGCTCGGAGATATAAGGTTTGACCATCGGGTGTCACTAACAGCTGTTGCTGTATGCCCAACTTATCCGATAGCCATTGGCTCTTCTGAAAAATATACTGACCCGTAATATCACTTTGGTACCACTTCACTAAGACTCGTTGGTCACTTAGCTGAGCGGCAACCGTGATACCACGTCCATTCTTAGCGAACGCGAATTTTTCGATTGTCGCCTCGTTCGAGGATTCGTCATTTAAAAATGGCTCAGGGAGAGTGATTTGCTCGATTTTAGGTTCGGCTTCACTGCCCTTTTGCAGCACAGGCGCACTATACTCAGGGTAGAAAAAAGTAAGGTTGCTTGCGCTATCGGCAAAAGCAAACCAGTTTTCAGATGGGGTGTTTCGAGAAAAGGCAATTGGATTGGCTAAAACATTTCGCTCAAAGTAAGAGTGTGTATTTTGAGACTCTAAATCCCAAAATTTCACCAAACCGTTTTTTTCGATAGTAAATGCATGCTGACCGTATTCATCAACCGATATGGCGATAGCCTTTTCTACAGCAACGCTCTTTACTGCTCGGTCTGTCTCTAAACCAGTATCAGAAAATACTGGTAAAATGACCATCGCCAAGTAAACAAAGATCAATACCAGAGCAGCTAAGACACTGACGGCACCACATGTCACTGAAAAACGGACGAGACGATCTTTCAACCATCTTTTTTTGTCGCGCTCTTTCAATGAAAATTGGGCTGAAGCCATCTGTTTATCTACCTTTTTTTAGCTACTGACATAATATGTACGTTAGATGACAATTATATTACAAGTTACGTTAAACAACTGAAACTAATAACAAGTTTGTTAGCCATATTTCTTAAAGTAAGATCATAAATTTTGTGCATTTTGTCATTCTAACTTAAAGTAATCACCTCTATAGGCAGCTCTCAAGGATTATCATTCGATGGAAAAAGACTATGTTACAAAAGAACTTAGCTGGTTATCCTTCAACGAAAGAGTACTCCAAGAAGCGGCCGACAAGTCAGTCCCCTTAATCGAGAGAGTTCGTTTTTTAGGTATTTACTCAAAAAACCTCGATGAGTTTTACAAAGTCCGATTTGCTGATGTGAAACGAAAGATCTTACATCAAGATCCACAGCAACAAACCAACTCGCAGAAAACCTTACTGACTCAAATGCAGAGTAAAGCAAGTAAGCTCGATACTCGATTTCATGAACTGTATAACGACCTGTTATTGGAACTGGCGCGTAATCGTATTTTTCTGGTCAACGAGCAGCAAATCACCGAAGAGCAGAGTGAATGGATCAAAAAGTACTTTAAGAAAAAAGTGCTGCCGCACTTAACGCCATTCCTCTTGAACGAAGATAGCCAGTTACTCAATATTCTGAAAGATGAGCAAAGTTACTTAGCCATCGATATCGAGCGTGAGACATCTTCTCAATACGTATTACTTGAAATCCCATCAGAGGCACTACCTCGATTTGTTAAGTTACCAGACACCTCTGGATCACAGCGTACTACTTTGATCTTATTAGATAATATAGTTCGATTTTGTTTAGATGACTTGCTTAAAGGGTTCTTTGAGTATGACTCATTGCGTTGCTTTGCGATAAAAATGACGCGCGATGCCGATTATGATCTTCAAAAGAACAATGAAAATAGTCTATTAGAATTGATGTCTCTAGGTTTAGAGCAACGTCTTACCGCACTTCCGATACGCCTTATCTATGACTCAGAAATGCCAGCTGAAATGCTCAATTTTTTACAAGTCAGACTTAAATTATCTGACTATGACAGTGTCATCGCCGGAGGCCGTTACCACAACTTCAAACATTTCTGCGAATTTCCTAGCCTTAACCGACGTGATTTGGTTAATCGTCCACTTCCCGCGATTAAGTGTGCACATTTCAGCCATTACCCAAACTATTTCGAAGCGATAAAAGCTCGTGACATCTTATTGCATTACCCTTACCACACTTTTAATCACATCACTGAGCTTGTTAGGCAGGCTTCCTTTGATCCCAAAGTAACCGCCATAAAAATAAATGTTTACCGTGTTGCGGAAGGCTCTAAACTGCTCAGTTCGATCATCGATGCGGCACACAATGGCAAAAAAGTAACGGTGGTTATCGAGCTGCAAGCCCGCTTTGATGAACAAGCCAATATTCAATGGACTAAGAAACTTCAAGAAGCAGGGATAAAAGTCATCCATGGTATCCCGAGTTTAAAAATCCACTCCAAATTGCTGCTCATCAAACGAAAAGAAGGCAAGCATACGGAGCATTACGCTCATATTGGCACTGGTAACTTTCATGAAATTACAGCACGCGTGTATACCGATTTTTCTCTGCTCACCGCGAATGAAGACTTGACTCAAGAGGTGAGGCAAGTCTTTAAGTATATTGAAAATCCTTATCAAAAATCCCATTTCAAACAACTGATTGTTTCACCAAAAAACACAAGAAAACGCCTGTATCAACTGATAGATAATGAGATACAAAACGCGGCTGAAAACAAACCTGCAGGCATCACTCTAAAACTCAACAATTTGGTCGATCGAGAGGTCATCGAAAAGCTCTATCAGGCTAGCCAAGCCAATGTAAAAGTGAGAATGGTCATTCGTGGTATGTGCTCTATCGTCCCAGGAATACCCAACATCAGTGAGCAGATTGAGATTGTCAGCGTGGTCGATCGTTTTCTCGAACATCCGAGAGTGATGATATTTGGTAATGCTGGAAAGCCGAAAGTCTATATCTCCTCTGCTGACTGGATGACTCGAAACTTCGATCATCGGATCGAAGTCGCAGCCCCAATTTTAGATCAAAAGATCAAGCAAACCATTATCGATATCACCGAGTTTCATTTTGATGACGGCAACAAAGCTCGAGTGTTAGACCAATCGATGAGCAACCGTTACATACAACCACCAGCAACCCCACTTGATTACCCAACGTCACAACTCTCCACTTACCACTATATTAAACGTATGGAGAAACTTACTCGCAAGAAGTACAAACAAGAGAAGAAATCATGCCGCTAATTGATAACGAACATTCTCGATGTATTGCCGCTATCGACTTGGGTTCGAACAGCTTTCACATGGTGGTTGCCCGAGTATTCGATCAACACCTGCAATTAGTCAGCAGACACAAACAGAAAGTGAGATTAGGTGATGGATTGGATGAACGTAACTTCCTATCCGAAAGCGCTATCGAGCGAGGCCTAGAATGCCTTAAGTTGTTCGCGGAACGACTAGCGGATTTTGAGCTTGATGATGTCAGAGTTGTTGCGACTCATACTCTAAGAAAGGCCAAAAACGCTAAAGACTTCTTAGAGCAAGCCAAACCATTGTTTCCTTTTCCAATCGAGATCATTTCCGGTCAAGAAGAAGCTCGAATAATCTATAACGGTGTAGAACACACTCAAACCGCTTCTGAATCTAAATTGGTTATTGATATCGGTGGAGGGAGTACCGAACTCGTCGCTGGACAAGGCTTTACTCCCCTAATTATGCGCAGTTTACCGATGGGATGCGTCAGCTTCACTCAACGTTTCTTTACTGAAGGAGAGCTAACCTCACAACACTTTTCAGATGCTTATACCGCGGCTACTCGTCTATTGATGCCACTGATTGAAGAATATAAAAAGCCCCCTTGGGAAATAGCCTTTGGCTCATCTGGGAGCGCTAAATCCATAAAAGAGGTACTCATTGGCTTAGGGTTCACCGACGGTCTCATTACGCCCCAGCGCCTGTCCTATTTAAAGAATCACTTATGTGAGTATTCATCTTCCGAAACCTTAAATCTTTCAGGTTTAAGTGATGAGAGAAAGCCAGTGTTTGCTGCTGGTGTCACCATTCTTTCAGCAGCCATGGATACGCTAGACATCAAGGAGTTACATTTTTCTGATGGTGCCCTAAGAGAAGGCGTTCTTTATGACATGGAGGATAGATTTAAAGATATTGATGTTCGCACAAGAACTGCCGAAACGCTGGTCTCTCGATACCATGTTGACGTAGCTCATGGCCAGAAAGTCAAAGTACTCGCACTTGCATTATTGAAACAAGCGCAGCCTCAAGTGACTACTACAGTCACTAATGAGCTGTATGATCTCGTTGGTTGGACAGCATTGCTTCATGAGGTTGGACAAAGCATTGCATTTCAAGGCTATCACCGCCATTCGGCTTATCTGCTTAAGCACACGACAATGCCAGGCTTCAATACGGAGCAGCAACGTCTGATCTCGACATTAGTTCGCTATCAAAGAAAAGCGCTCAAGTTACAAGACTTACCGGAGCTTTCTCTATTTACTCCACAACAAATCACACTGCTGATTCGTATATTGAGACTCGCTATCTTACTTAATCGTCAGCGAAATCAAGCACCTGAACCAAACGTAACTCTAACGATTGAACAACAGAATAACTGGGAATTAAAAGGATCTAACAGCGACTGGTTGACCCAAAACCAACTGCTTGAGTATGAACTCAGAGAAGAGCAACAACGTTGGAACAACGCTGGATGGTCGTTGAAACTAAAATAACGAACAATCAAAATAATAACAGCCTGCGAGATCGCAAGCTGTTCATAGGTTTCTTTTCTGCGTTCGCAGTGACCTCAATCAGAGCCCGACTTTCGCCAACTCTTGCTCTGCGAACTCAGACGGTATCGCTAAGTAGCCATCCTTCTCTACCAGTTCTTGCCCTTGCTTTGAGAATACAAAAGTGAGGAACTCTCTCTCAACAGGAGAAAGCGGTTTATCTGGGTGTTTGTTCACGTACACATAAAGAAAGCGTGATAGAGGGTAATCACCGCTCAAGATATTCGCTCGAGTCGGCTCTACATAATCAGAACCATGCTCTGAAATAGGAATAAGCTTTACACCTGCTACACGATAGCCAATACCTGAGTAACCGATCCCACTGATTGATGAAGCGACCGATTGCACAACGGATGCGGAACCAGGCTGCTCATTCACGCGATTTTTAAAATCACCACCGCACAGCGCATTCTGTTTGAAGTAACCATAGGTACCCGATACTGAATTGCGGCCGAACAGTTGGAATCGATGTTTTGCCCATGGTTGTTCGATTCCGAGATCTTGCCAGCTATTGAGAGGCTTAGCCGCTCCGCAGCGTAGAGTCTCGGAAAAGATGCCATCAATCTGACGAAAGTTGAGCCCCTCAATAGGGTTATCACGATGCACAAAAAGCCCAATCGCATCGATAGCAACTCGCAGTGCTGTTGGCTTATATCCATGCTCCCTTTCAAATGCTTCAATTTCTCGCAGGCGCATCGGACGACTCATTGGCCCTAGATGTGCAGTTCCTTCGGTTAAGGCTGGAGGAGCAGTAGAAGAACCCGATGCTTGGACTTGAGCGTTAACATTTGGGTAGTAGGACTTGAACTCTTCCACCCATAACGTCGTCATACCCGCTAAGGTATCCGAACCGACCGATAATAAGCTCCCAGAAATTCCCGGAACCTTAGAATAATCAGGAAGAGAATCGACACCCTGTTCGGCATGCACAGGGTTAACTAAAGCAAACGCTAATAATGAGCTGACTGGAAAATGCATCCTGCGTATCGAACAACTCATGATACGGTCAGTCGATTTGGTAAAGTAAAATGGAATCGACTACCGACGCCCACTTCACTTTGAATTTCTAAATGTGAGTCATGGTGACTAAGCGCGTGTTTCACAATCGCTAATCCAAGACCACTACCACCAGTATCACGTGAACGTGCTTTATCTACACGGTAGAAACGCTCTGTGAGTCGATGTAAGTGTTGTGGCTCAATACCGTCCCCAGTATCGGACACATCCAAACACGCGCCTTGACTGGTCTGGTACCAACGCACCTTAACCGTCGCGCCCGGTGGTGTGTATTTCACTGCGTTATAAACCAAATTCGATATCGCACTTCTCAATTGGTCTTCATCAGCTAATACACGTAGGCTCTTATCAATATCAAACTCAAGCTTGTGTTCGCGGTCACCACTCAAGCTCGCGGCTTCTTTCTCAAGAACCTCAAGCATAGCGGGAACGTTGACCACTTCATCAAGCTCATGCATTGGCGCAGCTTCAATTTTAGAAAGCGTGAGTAGTTGATTGACCAGACTGTTCATGCGATTCAATTGCTCGGTCATCACACCATGAGCTTTAGGCCACATAGGCCCAACGACCATGTCTGGGTCTTCCGTCATTTCAAGGTAGCCCTGAAGTACGGTCATTGGAGTACGTAGCTCGTGAGAAACGTTAGCAAAGAAGTTACGACGCATACCTTCTAGCTGCTTTAGCTGAGTAACATCACGTACCACCATTAAGTGTTCACCCTCGGTATACGGCACAATACGCAACTCAAGCATACGCTCCACATTCAGTGGCGAAGGCATCTCTAACGGTTCTGA
Organism: Vibrio sp. 10N.286.51.C3; assembly: GCF_003050065.1. Lineage (NCBI taxonomy): Bacteria > Pseudomonadati > Pseudomonadota > Gammaproteobacteria > Vibrionales > Vibrionaceae > Vibrio > Vibrio sp. 10N.286.51.C3. Next base: position 180,442 of record NZ_PIGC01000010.1, read on the forward strand.
AAAATCTTGTTTATTAAGATACTTAATGAAGTCCGGCGTGCGGATCAAGTTAGAAATCGGTTGTCCTGAATCGTCCGGCCAGCGAAACCCAAGTAAATATTGAGCGAGCTTATTACACCAAACGATATTACCTTCACCGCGAAATACCACAACGGCATCGGGAAGCGATTCTGCACCGTTACGGAAACGGCGAATAAGATTGGTCAATTCTTTACGCTTGCGACGCTGTCTCTGCTGCATACGATAAATACCGTTGAACAGAGATTCCCAATTCCCAGAACCTGATGGTGGCGTTAGACGCTTCTCATCCCACAACCATGCGGACAAACGCATTTGATTATGTAGATGCCAGCCGAGCTGCAATACCGTGGCAGCCAGCAGTAACCAAGGTAGGTAGCCGAATATCCAACCGACTAAAACCCAAGGTGCGTAAAAAAAAGCCAGCTCCCAAGCCAGCTTTTTCCAGGTTAACTTTTCAACCATTCAGGACTCCGTAAACTGGGTAGCGAGCCACACTAAGCCTTTGTAGAAAAACGGTAGCCCGCACCGCGAACCGTTTGGATTAGCTTGTCGTGACCTGCAGATTCAAGTGCTTTACGCAGGCGTCGAATATGTACATCAACAGTACGATCTTCAACGTAAACGTTGGTGCCCCAGACGTTATTCAGTAATTGCTCTCGGCTGTATACACGCTCTTGGTGCGTCATAAAGAAGTGCAGCATTTTGAATTCTGTTGGGCCCATATCTACTGGACCTTCACTCGCGGTAACACGGTGTGATACAGGGTCTAGTTTAAGACCTTGAACGTCAATCACATCTTCCAATGCGGTTGGGGTTACTCGGCGAATAACCGCTTTCAGGCGAGCTACTAACTCTTTTGGCGAAAATGGTTTGGTAATGTAGTCGTCAGCGCCAACTTCTAAACCGCGAACCTTATCTTCTTCTTCACCACGAGCCGTCAGCATCACCACTGGGATGTTGCGAGTTAACTCTTCACGCTTCATGTGCTTGATAAAGTTTATCCCGCTACCACCAGGTAGCATCCAATCTAGTAATACTAGATCTGGGAAAGGTTCACATAGCTTGTTTACCGCTGTATCGTAATCTTCAGCCTCTACTGCTTGGTAGCCTTTTTGTTCAAGTACAAAACACAGCATCTCACGAATAGGTGCTTCATCTTCAACGACCAGAATCCTTCTCGACATAATTGAATAGCCTTTGTATTTAATCAACGCATTGCATTATCTGAGTTAATTATGACACTTTTGTGACCTTTGAAAACAAATTTTCATATAACTGTCTCAAACGTTTCACTTTACAACTTTTGATACAGAGCTAAGGACAAATCGAATTAGATCTCATATCATGAAGCACTTCCAAAAAGGTATGAGAAAAATTTATGTGGTTTAAAAATTGCCTAGTCTATCGCTTCAACCGTGATATTGATTTCAACGCAGATCAGCTAGAGAAACAACTTGAAGAATTCCGCTTTACTCCTTGTGGTAGCCAAGACAAACAGAAGTTTGGTTGGGTACATGCAATGGGTAGACACGGCGATATGATGACGCACGTATCAGAAAACCGCATTCTAATTTGTGCAAAGAAAGAAGAGAAAATGCTACCGGCTTCTGTGATCAAAGAATCGCTGAACGCAAAAGTAGAAACGCTTGAAGCTGAATCTGGCACTCCTCTTAAAAAGAAAGAGAAAGACAGCCTAAAAGAAGACATCATCATTGATTTGCTTCCTCGTGCATTCAGCCGCAGTAACTTTACTTACGCGCTGATCATGCCAAAAGAAGGTTTCATTGTGGTTGATGCTAGCAGCTACAAAAAAGCAGAAGACGTATTAGCATTGCTACGTAAAACAATGGGTAGCCTACCAGTCGTGCCCGCTATTCCTGAGCAAGCGATTGAAACGACTCTAACCGAGTGGGTTAAATCAGGTGATACACCTCAAGGTATCACAATGCTTGATGAAGCTGAGCTTAAGTCGATTCAGGAAGACGGCGGTATTGTTCGAGTTAAGAAACAAGAACTAGAAACGGACGAGATTAAGAACCACATCGAAGCCAATAAGATGGTGACTAAACTTCTTATCAACTGGCAAGATCGTATTGAATTCATTCTGGCAGAAGACGGCAGCATCAAGCGCCTAAAATTCAGCGATGAACTTAAAGATGAAAACGATGATATCCCTCGTGAAGACCAAGCTGCGCGTTTTGATGCTGATTTCTCACTTCTATGTGGTGAGTTCAGCGTTTTCCTTCCGAACTTATTTGAATCACTTGGCGGGTTAACTCAACCAAACGCTTAATCTGTGATTTTAAAAGCTCAGATTTCGATGGTATCTGAGCTTATTTCCTAGCAAACTCTTGCTTATATTTATCTCTCTGCCCTCTTCTTAATGTCATTGCTATCTTTAGGGCTATCAACCAAACTCGTTTTAGCGTAAAATTTGCGCCCCTTTGATATCACTTGGTGGTATCAACCTGACTTGAGATCAGATTAGAGAACGAAGCAATGACTACACAAAAACCATTTGTACCTGAACTATTATCACCGGCAGGAAGCCTTAAAAACATGCGCTACGCATTCGCCTATGGCGCAGATGCAGTTTACGCAGGCCAGCCACGTTACAGCCTTCGCGTTCGTAACAACGAGTTCAATCACGAAAACCTACAAATTGGTATCGATGAAGCTCATGCTCAAGGCAAAAAGTTATATGTTGTATGTAACATTCAGCCGCACAACTCTAAATTAAAAACATTTATTCGCGACCTTAAACCTGTTGTCGATATGGGCCCAGACGCTCTTATCATGTCAGATCCTGGTCTTATCATGATGGTTCGTGAAGCATTCCCGGAGATGCCAATCCACCTTTCTGTTCAAGCAAACGCAGTAAACTGGGCGACCGTTAAGTTCTGGTCAACTCAAGGCGTTGAGCGTGTGATTCTATCTCGTGAGCTTTCTCTTGAAGAGATCGAAGAGATTCGCGAACACTGCCCTGAAACAGAGCTAGAGATCTTTGTTCACGGTGCACTTTGCATGGCGTATTCTGGTCGTTGCCTACTTTCTGGCTACATGAACAAACGCGATCCAAACCAAGGTACTTGCACTAACGCTTGTCGTTGGGAATACAAAACAGAAGCGGCAAAAGAAGACGAAAACGGTCAGATCGTTGAAGCAAACCCTACTGGTGTTGAGATTCAAGAAGTAGAAGTTCAAGACGAACGTCCAGACAACACACTAGGTCTTGGTAAACCAACCGACGAAGTCGTTCTACTTTCTGAGTCACATAAGCCAGAAGAGAAAATGGCAGCGTTTGAAGATGAGCATGGTACTTACATCATGAACTCAAAAGATCTTCGCGCGATCCAACACGTTGAACGCCTAACGAAGATGGGTGTCCACTCTCTGAAAATCGAAGGTCGTACTAAGTCTTTCTACTACTGTGCACGTACAGCACAGGTTTACCGTAAAGCGATCGATGACGCTGTAGCAGGCAAGCCGTTCGATGAAAGCCTAATGGGTACACTAGAGAGCCTAGCTCATCGTGGTTACACTGAAGGTTTCCTACGCCGCCACACTCATGATACATACCAAAACTACGAGTACGGTTACTCTATCTCAGACACTCAACAGTTTGTTGGTGAATTCACAGGTAAGCGCCGCGGTGACCTAGCGGAAGTAGAAGTGAAGAACAAATTCCTAGTTGGCGATAGCTTAGAAATGATGACACCGAAAGGTAACGTTGTTTTCACGCTAGAGATGATGGAAAACCGTAAGTCTGAAGCAGTAGAAGATGCGAAAGGTAACGGTCACTTTGTATTTATCCCTGTACCAGCAGATCTAGATCTCGAGTACGGCTTGTTGATGCGTAACTTGAGCGAAGGCCAAGACACACGTAACGCATCAGGTAAGTAACTTTACTTAGAAAACCGAGAAGTAAGCAATGGCTCTGTTAATCACTGACAAGTGCATAAACTGCGATATGTGTGACCCTGAATGCCCAAATGGTGCAATCACTATGGGTGACAGTATCTTCGAGATCGATCCAGATTTATGTACTGAATGTAAAGGTCACTATGAGAAGCCAACGTGTCAATCTGTATGCCCGATTACCAAGTGCATCATCACTGACCCCAACCATATTGAAACTGATGATGAGCTACTTGAGAAGTTTGTTATCATTCAAGGCTTGACCTAAAAGAGAAAAGGTTCAACTTATTGTAAGTTGAACCTTTTTTTTATCCTGACTTTTCGATTGGATAAATATTGCAGAAGAGCTCTTTTTCAAATTGATATTCGAGTCGCTCCCGCCAATTTATCGACTGAGAAACAGGAACTAGATAAAAGTGTTCCCGCCCAGTGTCAGTCACAAATGCCATTCCATACTGCATCAATTCATAGTGAACATCATTCACGAAGCTAGGGTCTAAGCGTTGTCTACCTGTCAGTTGGGTAATGTCATCTCTCGAAATCGAAATACCAGAACTTTCAGCGTTGAACCTATGTCTTAACCATTCTGAAAATTCCTTGGCACAAATCATAGTCATAGTCTTATCCTTGAATTATCTATCGACGGGTATCAGACTCTGATTTCGCATACTGCATATAAGCCGCATCTTTCACCCCAAAACACTCCATCCCTGACCAAACCTTGTCAAATTCGTCATCGCCGTTGCTGATACCGTAATTGATTTTATTAATATCAAACGATGTTCTTAATCTAGTGTTTATAAACTCTAGACAAAAGTGTGACATTTCTCCAGTTTCAGAGACGAGAAAGCCAGTGTCGTTACCACTGTAATTAACCTTGATAGATGCGATTACTTATTAGATATCAAGGCTAAACATTGACTTGGCATCACTTTAACTTTCTTCTTTTTCTTACTTTTTACGACTTTTTTAGGAGGAGGAACAGGTATAGTTTTCGGAGCCCAACTTGCAAGTTCGTCTCCACAACCATCACCTTTAGGAGGGCTTGCTTGGGCTATGCAGTTTGAACTCCCTTCAGGGCACTTCAAGCGAACATGAAAATGTGAATGATGTCCCCACCAAGGTCTGATTTTTCCAAGCCAAGCTCTATCATCTGCGTCAGAATCTTCTTGATCACAAAGGGTTTGCTTAATCACTGGATGAACAAAAATACGCACCACTTTTTCATCTTTCGCTGCATAACGAATAACTTGAAAATGCTCATCAGTCCAATTCGATTGACGCAATTTGTAGTTAGTAAGATCCACAACGCTCACAGGTTTAGGCACAGCTAACTCGTTTTCTGACAATCTCTTACTCGTTAACCTTAACCATATATCAATATCTAACCCGGTTTGATGACTTGAATGACCGGAAGAAAAGCGCCCTCCTCTAGGAAGAGAAATATCACCGACCAATAAATTAGTATTGAGTTTCTCGCTAGTAGTTACACCTAACCTCTCGATAAACTTTATAGCTTCTGTATGACCATAGTAGCGTTCTCTTTGGGGACGAATGATTTGATACCCCAAACCATTAATAGGTAGAGCCTGTGCTCCATCAAGGCAGCCATTAGCATAACTACCTATTGATGAGGTTGAGTTTCTTGTCGGGATTTTTTCTTCTTCCCATGGGGTTGCCAAAGCAGAAAATGAATAAAACAGGACAACTAAAACAAAAGATAACCTCATAACCGTTCCATGTAAGTGATGCATATTATCTATACTAGTCGGCATTCGAGAAGAGTTGACGATTATTGGTAACTTTTTGGGGATAGACAGAGAGGTATTTGAGGTGGAAGAAGCTGAAAGGGGATTATGAAGTATTTCGCCACCAGAAAGTAAAAAGGCTCTAGTCTTTCGACTAGAGCCTTAAATATGGCAGGGGTGGAGAGATTCGAACTCCCAACACGCGGATTTGGAATCCGCTGCTCTGCCAATTGGAGCTACACCCCTATTTCAGTTTTAAAGAGCTGAAACTCTGAATAAGTGGCGGAGTGGACGGGACTCGAACCCGCGACCCCCGGCGTGACAGGCCGGTATTCTAACCAACTGAACTACCACTCCGCAGTGGTCAACTCACTAAGTGAGCGTCCATATCTCCAGGTTGGTCAACCTAAAGATTTAATTTAAAGCCTGGCGATGTCCTACTCTCACATGGGGAAGCCCCACACTACCATCGGCGCTATTGTGTTTCACTTCTGAGTTCGGCATGGAATCAGGTGGGTCCACAATGCTATGGTCGCCAAGCAAATTTTGCTTTTACTTTCAGTTTTTTAAAAACTGAAGGCAAAATAATCTGGAAAGCTGTTTTTGTTCTCTTCAAACTCATTCAAGCGTTTGTACTTTGTTTCTGCTTTTAAAAAGCGGAGACAAATAGTTTTGAGTCCACAAAACCCCTTGGGTGTTGTATGGTTAAGCCTCACGGGCAATTAGTACAGGTTAGCTCAATGCCTCGCAGCACTTACACACCCTGCCTATCAACGTCGTAGTCTACGACAACCCTTTAGGACGCTTAAAGCGTCAGGGAAAACTCATCTCAAGGCTCGCTTCCCGCTTAGATGCTTTCAGCGGTTATCGATTCCGAACTTAGCTACCGGGCAATGCCATTGGCATGACAACCCGAACACCAGAGGTTCGTCCACTCCGGTCCTCTCGTACTAGGAGCAGCCCCTTTCAATTTTCCAACGCCCACGGCAGATAGGGACCGAACTGTCTCACGACGTTCTAAACCCAGCTCGCGTACCACTTTAAATGGCGAACAGCCATACCCTTGGGACCGACTTCAGCCCCAGGATGTGATGAGCCGACATCGAGGTGCCAAACACCGCCGTCGATATGAACTCTTGGGCGGTATCAGCCTGTTATCCCCGGAGTACCTTTTATCCGTTGAGCGATGGCCCTTCCATTCAGAACCACCGGATCACTATGACCTGCTTTCGCACCTGCTCGAATTGTCATTCTCGCAGTCAAGCGGGCTTATGCCATTGCACTAACCACACGATGTCCAACCGTGTTTAGCCCACCTTCGTGCTCCTCCGTTACTCTTTGGGAGGAGACCGCCCCAGTCAAACTACCCACCAGGCACT